>JAJYDT010000052.1 GCA_021777335.1 Pseudomonadota bacterium
ATGGTCACGCTGCCGGATTCCTGGAAGGTGCGGTGCCAGTGCACCCCGGGTCCAGACTGCCGTGCTGCTGAATAAGCTTTAGAACATCCCTTGCCTCAGCTGCGAGCCATTCTTCAGAAAGTTGGTGAAGTTCGGGCTGCGCGTAGACTGCCAGAAAGGTGGGGCAATGCATGGTGTCCAGCATCTCTGTGCACATAGCCATGCATGCTGCTATCACCTTCGCATCTTATTGCGATAGGGCTACTACCGCATTTGTCCGACAACCTAGTGGCACTCTGCGGATTTTCTGCTTGACCTTCTGGTGTTTTCGTTAAGCGTGGGCCGACCCTCGTGATGTGTGGCAGGACGCCCCGGTTGCTTTCGTGCACTCGGTCTCGGCGCAACCTTCAAGGGGTCCCGTCCCGCCTGGGTCTCGGCTGCTCTGTGGTTGCGCCGGGCACGACACGAGTCAGTGCCCACCATGGCTTGACGGCGCACGGCCACGCCGTGCTACGCCTGTCGCCACCTTCATGCTGCGTGTGAGCGCTTCGCTTTCCCCGGCGCGCAGCGATGGTGTTTAGATCAACACCGGAACCCTAGAACGTCAGATTCATATCCGCCCGGATCACTACCTCTTTGTAATATTTTGCGGGATCGGCCGGTTTCACCCCGTCCACGAGGTCTTGTGACGTCATGTCGAACAGGGAGAGATTCAGGGGGCAGGCGAAGATCGTGGCACCTTCGGCGATCAGCATAACAAAAAGGTCCTCGACCAGTGGGAGCCCCTTCTCGTCCATCTTGTGCATCACGGCATCGCCGAATTCCTTCGGCATGTCTGGCATGCACTTGAGCTCCTTCATTTTATCGCGGTGCACCGCATTGATGCCCCGTGAGCCAAAAAAGATCGTCACCTTGGATCCCTCACGCAGCAGACTCAACGCCGTCATCAACGCGTTGAATACTTGACAGAGTTCGTCGTGGAAGCACATGACCGACACGTTTTTCATGGTTTTACCCTCCCGCGTCTCGTCGTTGGGGGGCGCGGACGCAGTTCAGTGTATTTTCCTTTCCCCAGGATCTCTCTGTTACGGGGCATTGCCCCACGCTGCCTGTACCCTCCGGTGTGAACATTGCCTGCACACAATCCCGCCCGTATGCAGATCACCCTTCTGGAGACTGTGGTCGCCAACACGCCCGCACGTTGCGCTCTGCGGACATCGCGCCAGCAGCAGGAACGTCGCTACCCGCGCACGGCGCCATCTTAAGGGTTCTTGCGGTCTGTTCTCCTCGGGGACCGTGGGTGACTCAGTATGATTTGGCTTATTTCTCCGCACGATAAACACTTGCCTCGGATCGCGTTTGCGACTGAGCCATCAGGCTGCCAGCTTGGTAGATGCGCAACTCGCCAGGCAGGAAGATTCGCCAGGCATCGTCGGTCAGAGGTTCGGTGGCGATCACGGTTCCGTGCAGGTTGGTGTCGCTTATCTCCAGATGGTGCAGGCGGTCGTGACCGTAGGCGATCAGAGACACACCGTCCGACATGAGAAAGTTGAACTTGCCGTGGGTGGCGATCAATCCGGCCGCCGCTGCCACACCGTCGAATCCGAGCAGGCTATCGACAGAGGCATCGGGCTTGAAATGCGCGGCGATGCGTTCCAACAGGTAACAGAACGCGTACTCAGAGTCGGTTTGACCTTGAGGCAAACACAGACCTTCGAGGCGGGTGTCCGGCTCCTGTAGGATCTCCGGTACTAACCCATTGTGGGCGAATACCCATTGCTGGCCGCAGCAGGTACGAAGGAATGGGTGCGTGTTGTCGAGGCTATTGACGCGCGGATATCGGGCGCGACGCACATGGCCCACGATCAATGGTGAATGGACCATTGTGCACAGGCGCGCAAATAGGGCGCTGTTCGCACCCGCCGTCGGTTCTTTGTGAAGTTGGAACCTGTCGTTCTGGAGGTAGGCGAGTCCCCAGCCATCGTCGTTGTCGGCAGTCTCGCCGCCACGCGCTCGGAAGTGCCGCAACCAAGGGCCTGCATCCGGTGCCCGACTGGCGCTTAAACCGAACAGCTCACACATATGCCGTTCCTCCGCCTTGATTCACATCCCCCTGTCTCGCGGTGAGTTACCCGCCCTCACCGAACTCCAGAGGGTGCCGATTGGCCTTCCATTCCGGAAAACCGTCGTTGAGGCGGCGGGCACGAAAGCCTTTCTTGCGCAGTGCCCTTACTGCCTCGAATGCCAACAAACAGTATGGTCCCCGACAATATGTAACGATCTCCCGGTCCTTTGGCAGCTTCGCAAGCCGACGGGACAGGTGTTCTAAAGGTATATTGAGGGCGCCCTTGACGTGTCCGGCGCAATACTCGGGCTCCGGCCGCACATCAATCACGGTGGCCTTGCCCGTGCGCAGGAGCTTCAAGAGTTCCCTGTGGCTGATGGGCGTGAGATCATCTTTGACTGTAAAGTGTTCCCGCACGATTTGTTCCATTTCTGCCACGTGCCGCTCGCCCATGTCTTTCAGCGCCGACAGAAGCACCGTCACCTCGTCGCCCGTGAGGCGATAGAAAACCTGTACCCCACTCTTCCGCGAGGCAACAAACCCGCCGTCTCGCAGAGTCTGCAGGTGATGCGAAGTATTCGCCACCGACATGCCGCTCAGTTGCGCGAGTTCGTCGACGCTGCGCTCACCCTGCCCAAGCGCTTCAAGCAATTCCAAGCGGTTCGCCTGCCCGAGGGCCTTGGCAACGCGTGCCAACTGCTCGAACACAAGCCTCTTCGGCTGCACTGTGTTTGCCATATCATCTCCAACTGCTGCAATATTCTTATGAATAATATCGTGTTAAGCGGCCCGGGATCTCAGCGTCCGGCCATCTGTCGTTCCCACACCTGTCCGATCCGTTCGACTGCCAAATCGACCTCAGCCTCGGTCGTGGGCCATCCGACCGAAAACCGTACCGTCCCCCGTATTTGCTCATTGTCCAGCCCCATGGTGGCGAGCACGCTGCTCGCGGGTTGCCCGGTATGGCAGGCCGCGCCCGTGGAGGCGGCCACATTATCTGCCGCTCGCAACAACAGTTCTTGTGCGTCCACGGTGGGGAACGAGACATTGAGGGTGTTGGGGAGACGGGCCGTGGGGTGTCCATTCACAACCAGCCCGGGGACCCTGCCGTTGAGGCCATCATGCAGACGCGCGCGCAACTGCTCGAGGTGTGTACCGGCCATCGGCCATCGCGCGTGGGCGAGCTGGGCCGCCTCGCCCAATCCCACGATGGCTGCCACATTCTCGGTCCCGGGTCGCAGTCTCCGCTCCTGTCCGCCGCCGTATAGGACGGGACTGAGCGGCGTACCGGTGCGCACATAAAGCGCACCGATCCCTTTCGGGGCGTAGAATTTATGACCGGCGAGCGTGAGCAGATCGACGCCAAGATCCTCGACCCGCACTGGTATTTTACCCACCGATTGTGCCGCATCCGTGTGGAATACAATGCCGCGCTCACGCGCGATCCGCGCAATGTCGGTGATCGGCTCTAGGGTGCCCACTTCGTTGTTCGCATGCATCACTGAGATCAGTACCGTATCGGGTCGCACAGCCGCTGCGATCGCTTCGGGATCGATACGTCCCCAAGTGTCAACGGGGATCACGGTGACGCTGAAGCCCTGTTTTCCGAGCTGCAGACAGGGTTCGGCGACCGATGGATGCTCGATGGCGCTCGTGATGAGATGCTGCCCGCGCGCTGCCAACGCTGAGGCGGCTCCCCGCAGCGCGAGGTTGTTGGCTTCGGTGGCGCTGCCTGTGAAAACGATCTCATCAGGAGTCGCACCGATCAGGGTGGCCACTTGGGCGCGGGCGTGTGCGACCGCTTCCCGGGACCGTTGGCCGAAGACATGGGCCGATGAGGGATTGCCGAACAACTCCGTCAGGGCCACTGTCATCGCTGCGGCCACTGCCTCGTCCACCGGTGTCGTCGCGTTGTAATCCAAGTACACAGGACCCGTCATGCGAGCGCCTGCACCAGATCGGCCTCAAGATCCGCCGTGTCTTCAAGTCCGATCGACAGGCGGATCATTGAATCGGTGATGCCTCGGCGGGCCCGTTCGGAGATATCCAGACCGTGATGGGTGGTCGTGACAGGTTGGGTCGCAAGGCTTTCGACGCCGCCCAGACTCGGAGCGAGCGCGAAGAGTTGCAGGCGGTCCATGACGGCAACTGTGTCGTCATAGGTACCGTTGATTTCTATGGTCACCATGCCACCAAAGCCATTCATCTGGACGTGCGCAATGGGATGCGCGGGGTCGCTGGGCAGCCCCGGATACCGCACACGCCGCACGTGTGGATGACGGGTGAGCGCCTGCGCAAGGGCGAGCGCAGTGGCATTTTGCCGTTCGACTCGGACGACTAGGGTCCGCAGGCTGCGGGCGAGCAGCGCGCACGTCTCCGGGGCGGGCGTCTGGCCGAGATCTGTGCGCCATATCCGCAGCGGATCAAGCAGGGTTTTTGATCCCATGACCGCGCCCGCGGTGAGGTCGCTGTGGCCACCGAGGTACTTGGTAGCGCTGTGCACGACGAGATCGGCGCCCAGCGCTAGGGGTTGCTGATTAACGGGGGAAGCAAAGGTACTGTCGACGGCGACCAGCGCGTGGTGTCGGTGGGCGAGTGTGGCGATTTGGCGGATATCGAGGACATCGAGGGCCGGGTTGCTCGGCGTCTCGAAGAAGACGAGCCCGATCCCTTGGGCCAAGACTTCTGCCAAACGGTCACACTCGGTACCGAGGAGAAACGTCGTGTGCATTCCCAGCGTGGGCAGCAATTCTGACAGGAGTTTGAGCGTTCCACCGTAGGCATCACCGATACAAACGATGCCGCGACGGCCGTGGGCAAAGAATATAGCGGATTCGGCGGCCATCCCGGAGGCGAACGCAAGTGCCGTTTCCGTGCTCTCCAGGGCCGCGAGCTTGGTCTCAAGGCTCTCGATCGTCGGGTTGAGTCCGTAGCGGGTATAAAGACTGCCGTGGCGGCGACCTTCAACGACATCCAGAAGATCTGCTGTCGATGAAAACGCGAATGTCGTCGTGTTGTACAGCGGTGTGTGTGGTGATCCGGCGGCGTTCGCCAATTCACCCGCATGGACGCAGCGCGTCGCAAGACCCTGTTTATCGCTCATCGGGACACCCCCCTGCGGAGGATTCTGGAACACGATATAGGCCGCCATGGCCGCAAGGAACGCCGCGAGGCCGGTCTTGTCTTTTTTTCGGCCGAAAGGCGCTTGAGTAAGGTCGTAACGGCGAAGGTCACGGCCGCGGTGGTCATAGCAAGGATGTCCACCATCTGGTTGTGGATCACTATCGATTGAGCGTAGCCCGCGAACCCCGCATAGGAGTTGGCAGCGACACTAACCACCAAGACGCCCACCGCACGGCATAATGGCAGGCCCCGGAGGATGATGGGTGCCAGAACAGTCAGGAATCCACTGTCCGCCGATCGATCGCTCTTCACACGCATGATTGAGAACCGCAGTCGCGGCGCTCTTCGCGACGATACGTAGGCCCAGGGCGATGGTGCCACTTGGCAGTACGTGCAGCAGAAAGCACACATGTCGCCGCATCGCGACCACCCGTTTCGCCTGATCGTAGAACGCGCAACACTGGCGTTGCGATGAGTGTATCGCCGATTCCGAAGAGCCCGGGCATGACACCGGCGGCAGTACTAATAAGATATGCTGGGAACCGCATTGTTTATGTCAACTTATAGTAACCATATGAATAATGTATACTAGTCATTTGAATAGTACAAGTCTGCATTTTGGGAAATGTTTAGGAGTATGCGTAGGTCCGTCACGGAGACGGTTTAGAAGGTGAGACCCCTTAGACGAGCAACGCTTGCGATACCCCACTGGAGGAGAGTTTCCAGTGCGTCATTCTTCATTGAAATGAGAAACCCAGTCGAGTTTTTTTGATATTGGTCAGGTCGCCGGTTACCAGTTCAGTCTATATTTATATGAGTAATTATTAATATCAGGTCATGAGATTCTTCGCCCACAGCCCAGAACAGATCATTCCCGCCTTCAAGGTGCTCGGGGAGCCAAGTCGTTTGCGTATCTTGTGTGGGCTGGGGCTGGAATGCCGCCCCGTAACGGACATCATCCAGGCGACGGGTCTGGGGCAAACCAATGTCTCGTTCCACTTACGCGTGCTGCGTGAAGCGGGATTCGTCCGTGCCGAGCGTCGCGGCTCTTTCATCTATTACTGTCTTGCCGATACGGAATTGCTGCGCATCCTGCACGACTTGAAGCAGTGGCTGGACACCTATCAGACCCAGGGCGCCAGCGGGGCCAGGAAACGCCGCCGACCGGCCGGACGCCATCGGGCGGCGGCACAACCTAAGGAGGCAGGAAACTGATGTGGACATACGGACCGTGGGACATGTTTCCCTGGATGTGGCTGTTCCCCCTGATCTTTCTCGGGGTGATCCTGCTCTTTTTGTTCCGCGGAGCGGGGCGGCCAATGTGCGGTGGCCGCGGGACGCCTAAAAGCGAGGGCAGTGCACGCGACATCCTCGACCGGCGCTACGCCCGTGGCGAGATCACCCGGGAGGAATATCAGCGGATGGGGAAAGATCTTGAATAGCGCAAAAAAACTATGGGGAACGCGGGGTAACCGCCACAGGTGCTGTCGCCCGCGCACGCCCCTATCCATGCATTAACGGGGATTGTTTCATGAAGAAAAAGATCACGATTGCCGGTAACGGGTTCGCATCGCTGTTTTTCATCATGTATTTCTTGGACAGCCCTGTCTTCCCGTTTTTTGCGTGGTGTTTCCGGAGAATGTACTCGCGGTACGACATGACAGTCATCGGCAATGGAGCTTTCGTGTACTTTCCCGCGATCCCCGAATTCCTGACCCACAAAAGAAACACACAGTGCATCACCGTCGATATCCGCTCCTTCCTCGGGCGTCGGAACATTCGCTTGATCGAGGACCGGATAATAGATGTGCAAGATGGCGGAAGAACTGTGGTCACGGAGCACGGAAGATATGCCAACGATGCACTCTTTCTTGGGATTGGACCATCTTTCCGGAAGGATGATCTCCCGGGAACACGGGAATACACCTACTCTCCCTGTTATGGGCCCGACGACATGGCGCGCTTTACTAGCAGGCTCGAGTCGCTGGATCAGGGAATCGTCTATATCGGCTATAAAATCAACAAGAAAGATGGTTTTGTCGCCGGCCGTACAGGGCCGATGTATGAATGTGCCTGCCTCCTAGACGCGGCACTGAAAAAACGAGGGGCCCGGGATCGGTTCGAGATCCATTTCTTCTCACCCAATAGGACCCCGGGGGAGAAGGGGGCGCTGACTGACCGGCTGCGGGAGCGGGGAATTATCATGGATGATGGCTATTTGCCGGCGGCGTTCGTCGAAGGGGGTATGGTGGATCACGATGGGACCTTCCGAAAAGCAGATCTGGTGCTCTACTCGCCGGAGATCACCGGGGCGCCATTTCTCAGGCAGTCCTGCCTCCCTGTTTCCGCTGGCGGCCATATCGACGTCGACCGGTATGGACAGGTCAGGGGGTTGCATAACGTGTTTGCCGCAGGTGATTGCGCAAGTCATGAGGCGCCGCCACCTTGGGTTCCGCACCAGGCCCACATGGCGCAGCTTCGTGCCCAAGCGGCAGCGCAAAACCTGAAGGCCGCGCTAAAGAACAAATCTCCAACCCATCGTTATCGACATGAGCTGTCATGCATCCTCGACATGGACAATGACGCCATGTGGATGCACATCGCGGAAGATGACAGGCCACCATTCTGGAACCTCTTTCCGCGACGATCGAAACATCTGATTCAGGTGAAAGCATTGTTCGAGCGACTCTTCTTGTTTTATCTTCGATACTTATAAGAAAAGTCGCCGATACCCCGAACGTGTGCATGTTACCCCCATAGTGGCCCGTCTTCACCGTGGGTGGCGCCACTTCCCGTGGCCCGTGAGAACAACCAGAAATAGACAGCTAAAATATGATCAGGCTCTCAGGCGGTTTCCGGTGCCACGTATACACGACCGCCAAGTGCCGGCGCGATGATCACCAAGGCGTCAAACGAGGGCCGCGAGAGGCGACCGCTTTCGCGCACACCCGGGACATAGCTTTTTATATAGCCAGGATTCAATTCCGACATATCGAAGGGTGGATCCAACAGCTGGATTAGCCCATGGTGTCGCCACACCAGACGCTTATCCACCGCTGCCATTGCCCGGCGCGAGCGTTCAGTATCACTCGCACCCGAGAGTACTGACCAGCTTTGAGAAATAGAATCAATTTGGCATTCGGCATTGCGCTCTGAACCCAATGGTGTGCCGTCGTCGAAGTAGGCGCGGCGGTACCACGCGCCACCCCAGCCGTTCTGCCCAACATTTTTTCGCAACTGCATCTGTTCCGCGATGCAGCGTTCGGCGAAGGCAATGTCACCCCGTATCCGCGCAACCTTACTGAACTGCCTGAGTACTTCGCAAAGAAAAAAGCCTAGCCAGACGCTTTCGCCCTTTCCGTGCACCCCCACCAGGTTCATGCCGTCATTCCAGTCACCAGTGCCCATCAATGGCAGGCCGTGCTCACCAAACCTGAAACCTCTCGCGATGGCGCGTACACAATGTTCATACAGACTGGCCGTTGTGCCAGACGGGCGGGGTAAATCGTAAATCGTGAGCAGATCGAGGGCGCATGGACCCGGCGAAGGGTTGCGCGCCAGAAGAAGCGGAGGCGGGCAGCTGAGTAGGACGATCTGGCCGCGATACAAGGGGGCTGTGACAAGCTCGCGAGAAATAGTCGTGAATATGGGGCTGCCCTGAGGAACACATTTGTCACTGCGTTGACAAGCCCAAGGGGTGACCCGGGGCAATATCCTGCGGGAACCTGAATCTAACTCATCAGAAGGAAAAGGTAACGTTATGAAGAATGCGTATAGAACTGTTGGTGTATTACTGCTCGGTTTGGTGCTGACCCCCTTAGGCGGGTGTGCGTCGAGTCCCACACAGGAAAGCAGCGGACAGTATGTGAATGATGCGGCGATTACCTCCAAGGTGAAAACCAAGCTTCTTGAGGATGCCTACCTCAAGGCGTTTCAGATCCATGTGGAAACGTACAAAGGCACGGTCCTGCTGAGCGGATTCGTTAACCGTCCCTCCGAGGTCCGCCGCGCGACCCGGATTGGGCAGTCGGTTGAAGGGGTCAGGACGGTCAAGAACGATCTTATTCTGAAAGGTACCCTCAACAGCAGCAGTAGCTGATCTCGCATTTGGTTCTGGCTAGGGAGCGGCGACCGAGAGCCCCAGAGGTTGCAGCAGACGGATGCTCGGTTCGATCAGCTCGTTGAGGAAGCGACGCCGGGTCGGGTTCGCCCGTGCCAAGCCTTGCCAGTAAGACCCCGGGGAGAGCCCCGCGCGTTCGTATACGTCCGCCTGGGGGCAGTAGAAGGCATCCAGGAATCTGCGCAACAGGTAGTTCATAAGGGTCGAGGCGACTGCACGCCGTGGGCGTGAGGCCTCCCCTGCCTTGACGCGGACAAGTTCGCGGGCATAAGCGATATGCCGCGCCTCTTCCTTGATGTGCAGGGCGCACATCTGGACGATGGCAGCGTTCACGCCGATCTCATGTCTGCGCACATACCGGTTCATCTGATCGGGTACTTCCTCGCCAAGAACCGTGGCCAGCCAGAATTCCATGGATTCGAGCGGAACGAGCCGCGCGAACACGTCAAGTACGAGCGGTGCCCACTGTCTTCCGGAAAGCTCCAGTCCTGCCCGTTCGATGAGATCCAGGAACATCAATGTGTGCCCCGATTCTTCGCGAATTTCGTGAACCCGGTATCGGAGCTCCGCGAGGCTGGAGTGCCGTTGGCGCAACCCCCGCGCCATTCGCTCCATGAATATCCCTTCGAGCCAGATCCCTGCCTCGATGAAGTTCAGAAATTCGTACCGGGACAGCGCCTGTTTGCGATTTTCATCCAGATGTTCGAATTCAGACAGCCCGGAAAGAGATAACGCCTCCACTGGCAGCCAGTAATCATCAAAGGCGAGCCGGTCCCACGGAACGAGGCTTGAAGGATCCTCGTAGGCAGCACTGCTACGGTTGAGCTGACGGATCAGATTGTCGGGGCACATATTGCTCATGGCGACGGATTATAGCGGGTTATGACCCCGGTTGGCCGGATTCCAGATCCCTGCGGCTCCCCGTTGCAGGACGGCACCAACTTCGCTACCCTGCCGTGCTCACGGAGAGGTGTCCGAGCGGTTGAAGGAGCACGCCTGGAAAGTGTGTGTACGTCAAAAACGTACCGAGGGTTCGAATCCCTCCCTCTCCGCCATCAGTCCGGCCCCAATTGTCCTTACGCACCTCTGCGGAATGACAAGAGGGTTATTGTTCCCACCCCCGCCATTGCTGTTTCAATCACACCTTAGCGACTGACTCAGGGGACAAACCCATGCCAACCGGCGCCTGACGCCTTATTTGCAGGTTTTTGTGAGACATAGAAAATTCCGGGGATACTTCCGGGACGGCTATACTGTAGGGTATGAGGGGAATTGTGGGGATGGGAGGGGTTTTCGCAAACAATGGTCGTCAAAGAGGATATGGTTCCGTACGAAGTCGGTGCGCCAATTGCGAGAGAGCTTTTGCGGCTCCAGATCGCGACGCTTATCGATGTCCGGCAACCGATCGAGCTTGAACTCGAGGGGCGAGTTACGGGGGCAGAATGCATACCGCTGTTCAGCCTGAAAAAATTGCTGGGGCATGTCTTGACCGAGGACGAACAGGAAGTGCTCGATAGCGATGTACCGACGGATAATGACATACAGGGATTCCTGATGACTATGAATCAGTATCACTATCAGCAAGGCAACGTGCTGCTTTGCCTGTGCAATTCGGGCAAGCGCAGCCTGCATGCAGCACACCTGTTGCGTTCGATAGGTTACGCCAGGGCATTTTCCGTTCAGGGTGGTGTCAGGACTTGGCGCACGTTCGACTGAACTTTGCGCAGCTGCACCGTGAGGCACGGTTGGCCGTGTTTCGCGGGCGCTTCAGGACCGGTAGGTGGTAATGACGGCGACGAAGGCGGCGGGGCGGTGAAAAAAAGGGTCAACGTGCATGATCTGCGCAAGGGCATGTATGTATCCGCGCTTGACCGTCCATGGACGACGACTCCATTTCTTTTCCAGGGGTTTGAAATAAACAGCGAGGAGCAGGTCGAACAGCTGAAGCAGCTGTGCCAGCACGTGTTCGTTGACCCGGCGCGTGAACGGGTACCCGGGATCTCCAAAAAGGGAGGCGGGGTGCTACCGGGTACTGTCAAGCTGCCCTCTGTCGATCATAAGGGTCTGCTGCGCCGATCGGCACACCTCAGGGCAATCTCGTACCGGAAGGACATCACCAGCGTAGAGCAGGAGATCGGCGAGGCACGAGTCCTGGA
>JAJYDT010000053.1 GCA_021777335.1 Pseudomonadota bacterium
TTCTTGGTGTTCCACCACCGGCGTGAGGCACGCCGCTTGTCCGCAAGCACGCAAATGTCTATAGGCCACCGCGTCTATCCTCGCCATCCACGGCCGCGGCGACACGCCGCGCCACGCGTCACGAAAGACCATTCGAGGGCTCGGCGGAGCGCGCGGGAAGCAGTGGGCGGGGAGGATAAGCGCCCTTTTTCAGAGCTGCTTAATCTTCCTCAAAACTTCTTTCGCTTGTGAGAGTGACATCTGCGTCAAGCGATCAAGACGTGGAACATTATCGTCGTAATCCGCCCTCCCTCTATCGATCCGCAGTCGGTCCAGGTCCGTACCAATCTTCCTTCTTTTGTGATCCGGCGCTCCACGAAAGTGTCTGATAACCCTCCCGTGATCCTCACCCGTCCTTGATGGTCTGAAGCTTTCTTGGTCCCTTGCGTGGTTTCTGGCCGTACAGAACGCCGAGTAATAAGAACGACTGATCGCTGTCCGCATACAGGCCTCTTCGCTTGGCAACAACGGGGGCTTGTTCCGAACAAGCTCCTCCGCAAGATGAAGATAATTGGACCAGTCAAAAGTCATACAAAGTCGATCCGGAAATTCAGCAACCCATGCGTCCTCTCGGTATTGTCCAGGAACCACTGCTCATCGAACATATCGAGTTTCTCCAGTGCTTCCTCTGCCGTGAGTCGCGTAACGATCGAGCAGACAAGCTCGCAGTTCCCCTGCTCCTCTGGGTCTCGAAAGACTTCAAGGACGAGTTGCTCGATCTCGACAAATATCCTAGTGAGCGGCTCAAGTGAATCAAGGATGATTTGTGTGACTTCGGGATTCTCGCGGAGAAAGCTGCGCACCTCGTCCGCATCACGCATTTGGAAATGCTGTTCAACCTGCTCAATCGTGATCTCGTTGCCTATGTCTTCGCATTGGAAAGGGTCAACGTACTGTAGTGTGGCTTGGGAATAAGTAATAAGATCATTCGGCACGAAATCCGCAAATTTCCCTCCCCTAGCCGAAATCTCGACTTCGTAACATCTCTCGCCAGTCGTGCTCTCAGCAGGGAACACGATGGCTCGGATATTCGCCAGTGGCGACCATTGGTTCTCCGTCGGTTCCGCTAGGGTGGCGTTAACAAGCACGAATCGGTACCACGACAACGCACGCGCCAATGATGGACCGGCTGGCGCGGCCTCGGCCCCAACGTGCCACTGTTTCGCCTGTGTCCGCGTAACGGCTGCCGAGTAAGATGGCCACTTAAACAGTTCTTCCGTATCTCTTGCAGAAGGAAGAGCACCCCTATTCATCTCGTTCGCTTCCATAGCTCGTGAACGTTATCACTCGTGAGATCCGTAAATCCTCTTACGATCCACTCGTGCGCAATATCAAACCACTCCCCCACCCTGTCTTTTGGTGACTCGCGTGGCACTCCCCGCGCAGTGAGTTCAAGATTGATTATTGGCTTCTTGTCATGCACCCGGATTGCGTTGCTGACGGTTACATGAAGCCGCCCCGACTGACTGGGCATCGGAAATGCCATCTGCCAATTGATCGCCTCTGGAACCGGGAGGAATCTTGCCCTATTGCCCTGCCAATCAAAATCCGGAAACACCGCGCCCACGGCACCGAGCGGGCTGGTCAGTTCGATATGGTTGACGTACGTCATCTCGTACTGAACTGGCCGGATCTCGGGCATGCTGTTGTCCCGGAGAAATGCCTCGACCTGTTCAAAGTGCTTCTTGAAACACCCGATTACGCTTTCATAATGAGGGTAAGCGTCTAAAGGGCCAACCTTGCGCCAGTTATAGTGGAAGCGGTCGCGCTGCAACTGAATAAGGCCGTTGCCACTTTTGTGGTGAAACCAAATACGAGGCAAAGGCGGTAACGTGCCAAATCCGACTCGGAGTCTCTGGGCGCCCCCCTGCTCAAAGCTTTCAGAAACCGCAGTCAGCGGGGGGACTTCCTGGCACTGCGGGTATTCCTCCCTGAACTGCTCCCACAGGAGTCCAAAATGGGGTGCAAGCAAATTCCGAAGTGGGTCAAAAATAACCCCGCACGCAACCTCAACAACGGGCGGTTCACTGTAGTCGGGTAACTCTTTCTCTTTATTTGCCACCTTTACCTACTCCCCGTTTCCCGATAATCACTTGCTGTGTATCTTTCCAAGTCTACATCACAAATAGTCCCGGAAGCGCCTCCCTCCGCCCGCTGCCACACCTTCCCGCGCCACAGTGGAGGATAAAAGATGCGAAATACGCCCAGGACAAGGACCATGGTATTGTGCCGGGTATGGAACCCCCGGGCGACTTGGAGAAGCCCCTCGGGCAGTCCGAGGGCAAGGAGGGGCAAACACGTAAACTCTGCCAAGGCCAAACGTTTCGTCAACCCAGCAATGCCACCAAATCTTCCGCCCGCAGATGTGTATAGCGCTTGAGCATCTGCAAGGTCTTGTGGCCGGTGATCGTGGATACTTCCATCGGGTTGAGTCCTTTCTCGAATAGACGGGACGTCGCCTCATGGCGCAGGTCATGGAAACGCAAACCTTCGATACCAGCGACTTTGCATACACGCGCAAAACCCGTACTCACAAAATTACGGGTGAGGCCAAACACCCGCCCGTCGATTTGGCGCGGAAGACTACGCAAAACGCCCATCGCGCGTGTGGACAATGGTACATCCCGTGCCTCTCCGCTCTTGGTCTCCCGGAGATAGGCCACGCGACGGACAAGGTCTACATCTGTCCAACGCAGTTCCATAATTTCCCCTCGACGCATCCCGGTCTCTACGGCAACGGTGATAATCTCGGGCATCTCCCGGTACGCCTGCGCCGCGTTAAGCAACCGCGTTTCTTCGTCGGGCATGAGCCGCCGCTCGCGGGACCGGGCTTTGGATGGCAACTTCACATCCTGGACCGGGTTCCGAAGATCGGTCATTCCCCACTCCTTGCGGGCGATGGTGAAAAGATGGCTGATCAAGGCCAATTCCAGCCGCACCGTGGCGGGTGAAACTTCTTCAAGACGTTCATCCCTGAATTTGGCGATGTCAGCGCTTCGGATCGTTGCTAAGTAGCGCTTAGCCAAGGACTGCGCCTTCCAATGCTCAATGCGGCACATCTCTTGAATCACGCCTTTCTTCCGGGACGTGACCTCGCGGCTGTAGCGGTCTAGGGCCTCGCTCAAGGTCGTGGACTCGGCTTCCCGGCGCGAGACGAATAGACAGCGATCCATCTCCCCCTCCATCTGCCGTGCCCAGCTCACGGCTTCGGTCTTGATGTCAAATGTGCGGTACTGCCGCGGGTAGCCCGTGCGGATGATTTGCGCCTGCCAGACGGTGCGCCCGGCTGGACCTGGGCGCTTACGGATGGTTGCCATTGTAACCTCCTGCCACTACGAACTATGGCAGGATTATGGCATAAGCGGTATCTAAAGCTAGAGAAGGGCTTGAGACATAGCGTAAGTATTTGTTTTTAAATGGCTGGGGGACGAGGATTCGAACCTCGGTTAACGGAGTCAGAGTCCGCTGTCCTACCACTAGACGATCCCCCAAACGGAAGATCGGTGACGGACCGGTGTCCGCCACCGTTAGCGCTTCGAGTACTGGGGACGTTTACGCGCCTTGTGGAGACCAACCTTCTTGCGCTCGACCTCACGTGCATCGCGGGTGACAAAACCGGCCTTGCGCAGGCTTGGGCGAAGCGCCCCGTCATACTGCATAAGTGCGCGCGTAATACCGTGACGGATCGCGCCAGCTTGGCCGCTCGGACCACCGCCGCGGACGTTCACGAACACGTCGAACCGGTTCTCGAGCTGGACTACAACAAACGGCTGATGCACCGTCATGCGCGCAGTCTCGCGGCCGAAATACTCCTGCAGGGAGCGCTGGTTGACCGTGATATCACCCTTCCCGGCCTTAAGGTACACCCGCGCGGTCGAAGACTTTCTGCGCCCGGTACCGTAGTAGCTTGTTTGCGCCATAACGTCCCTCAGATCTGCAGCGGTTTTGGCTGCTGCGCTGCGTGGTGATGCGTCCCGCCTGTATAGACTTTCAGTTTGCGCAGCATGGCGCGACCGAGCGGGCCTTTCGGCAGCATGCCGCGCACTGCGGTCTCGATGATCCGTTCGGGTGCGCGACGGCGCAGATCCTGAAAACTCGCGGTTTTGAGACCACTCTGGTAACCGGAATAATGATGATAGAGTTTATCGACGGTCTTGCGACCGGTGACCTCGACCTTCTCGGCATTGACCACCACGATGTAGTCACCCGTGTCAACGTGCGGCGTATATTCCGGTTTGTGCTTGCCGCGCAATCGGCGCGCAAGTTCGGTCGCAAGCCGCCCAAGTACCAGCCCTTTGGCATCGACGACGTACCAGTCGTGCCGAACCTCTTCCGCTTTTGCCGAAAACGTCTTTTTCATCGAATGCCTAGAAAATCGCCGCTTTAACAGGAAAGAAGCGGCGAATAGTACGGACGACGTGCGCCGGTGTCAACGGAAAAGCCGGACTGTACCTGTGCCGGAGGCAAAAAAAGGGGCGCTGCTTTCGCTGCGCCCGAACCACCACTAGGAGGATGGAGGATCCTGACCGGATACCTGGAATCACCAAATATCCATGAAACTTGAATATAATTATACACTAATAAATAGGGTAATCAATCCCCCTCCCTGGAGGTTATTGAAGGGTCGCCCCGGTGTCCCGACACCCGTTCCTGCCAAAGGTCAAGGATTAAGTAAATATCAAGCTACTATGAGCGCTTATCCATAAGTGAGCGCACACTCTACAGAGCCTAGATCCTCAGCCGCGCGACCACCCGGCCATGGACCAGATGTTCCTCGATGATCTCGTCGATATCTTCCTCATCAACATAGCTATACCAAATACCTTCCGGATACACGACGACGACGGGTCCTTCTGCGCACCGGTCAAGGCAGCCGGCCTGATTCACACGCACCCCGCCCGGGCCGTCGAGCCCCTGTTCCTTGACACGGTCCTTGGCATACCCACGCAGCCGTTTAGAGTCGTGATGAGCACAACAGTTCTCGTTTTCGCGCTCATTCATGCAAAAGAACAGATGGTAGCGATAATAGGAGTCGGACATGGTCTCTATGTTACCGGATTCTCGCCTCACTTCACCGATCGCCCACACGCGGGATGCCTGGACAGGCCCGGGGTGCTAGAATAACTCCATGCGGACGCTATCTCCGATCGATTTCTGCATTGATCAGGCCGACCACTGGCTACGGCGTCTCACCGGCACTGAGTCGCGCCGTCCGCGGCCCGACGCCGCAGTGGCCGACACGACGCTGAGCGAAAGCGAGCGACGCATGAGTGGCCGAGTGATGCGGGTGAATCATTCCGGGGAGGTCGCAGCGCAAGCGCTCTACCAGGGACAGGCGCTTACCGCACGCTCGGGTACGCTGCGCACAGCGCTACACCAGGCTGCCCGAGAGGAAGCCGATCACCTCGATTGGACCGCAGGGCGGCTTGCGGATCTCGATAGCCACAGGAGCTACCTCAATCCTGCGTGGTATCTCGGCGCGCTCGTGCTCGGGGCAGCGGCTGGAGTGGCGGGTGACGAATGGAGTCTCGGTTTCATCGCCGAGACCGAACGTCAGGTGGTCGAACATCTCGCAGACCAGATTGCGCAATTGCCCGCCGCAGACGAAAAGAGCCGAACGATCCTTTCACAGATGCGCAGTGACGAAGCGCGGCATGCGACCATCGCGATGGAGGCCGGAGGCCGGATGCTGCCCGTGATCGTGCGCGAAGGGATGCGGCTTGCCGCACGCGCAATGGTCCGGACCGCCTACTGGATCTGATCTTTCCGCAGCCCCCTGCAGTCTGCCTGAGGCGGAATGTACGGATCGGTGTTTATGCAGCAAGCAACAAACAGCGGAGTCCTTGAGATTCGGTGCACGCGGCTTCGGCGGTGATGCCTTTCGTTACTCTGATGCGATCCTGGTACCGCGCGACGCTCCTCACCGGGCAGTAACAAGCCTCTGGCGACCACTCACCGGAACGGGTGAAGCAAAGGTGCGCACCTACAGCTGCGGTTGCGGAAAAAGCGGCGGGTGGTAGATGAGCTGGACCAGATGCCCCTCTGGATCGCGGCAGTACAGACTGCGTGCGCCGTCACGGTGGGTCTTTGGTGCGTGCTCGACCACCACGGCGTGCTCATTGAGATACGCATACCACTCGTCAACCGCCCCCGGCGTTTCCAGCACGAATCCGATATGGTCAAGTGCGCCGCCGCTCACAGCGGCGGGATCGCGATGCAGAGCGAGATTATCGCGGCTGCCGTGGAGATATACATTGTCTGCATCCGGGCGCCACTCGACGGTGAGACCAAGCACATCCGTATAGAAACGCTCGCACGCCTCAAGATCACGCACCCTGAGTGCCACATGCCAGAGATGGCCGAGCGGTGGACGTTTCATGGGCCCGCCGCCTCGATGATCTCGAAGTCATGCGTAATACGCGCCGTCTTGCCGAGCATGATCGAAGCCGAGCAGTATTTTTCAGAGGACAGGGAAATCGCACGGGCCACTTGATCCGGATTCAGTCCATGGCCCCGGATCGCGAAATGGACATGGATGCGTGTAAACACCTTCGGATCCTCCGGTGCACGTTCCGCCTCAAGCACGGCCTCACACCCCTCCACGGGTTGTCGCCCTTTCTTCAGGATGTGCACGATGTCAAACGCGGTGCAGCCACCCATGCCGAGCAGCACAAGCTCCATGGGACGCGGACCCTGGTCGTGACCGCCGTATTCCGGGGCACCATCCATCACGACCTCATGACCGGTTTCACTGATCCCGGAAAACTGCATCCCGTCGACCCAACGCACGGTTGCCTTCACAGATATCCTCCAAACATTGTCCGCAAACAGTCGCCTGGATCTTCTGCCTTCATTAATGCCTCCCCCACCAGGAACGCCCGCACACCCGCGTCCCACAGACGTTCCACGTCGGCAGGCTTGAGGATGCCGCTTTCAGTCACCAGGAGGCATCCCTGCGGAACCAGGGCGCGCAGGGCAAGCGTGGTTTCAAGTGTGGTCTCAAACGTACGCAGACTGCGGTTGTTGATGCCGATCAGATCTGGAGAGAGTGCAAGCGCCTGCTGGAGTTCGTCGGCATCATGCGCCTCGATCAGCACGTCCATGCCGAGATCCCGGGCAAGGGCATAGAGTGCAGCCAGACTCCCGCCCTCGAGCACGGCCACGATCAGCAGGATCGCGTCCGCCCCCAGTGCACGCGCCTCGAATACCTGGTAGGGATCGATGACAAAGTCCTTCCGCAAAACCGGCAACTGACAGGCCGCGCGTGCCCGTTCAAGGTCGGCATCGCTCCCCTGAAAAAAGGTAACATCGGTGAGGACGGACAGACAGGCGGCGCCCGCCGCCTCATAGGAGCGCGCAATAGCAACCGGATCGAAGTCCACGCGCAACAACCCTTTGCTCGGCGATGCCTTCTTGATCTCGGCGATGACCGCCGCACGGGTACGGGTACGAGCCGTCAATGATGCATGGAATCCGCGCGGAGGATCCGCATGCTCTGCCCGGTATCGCATTGCGGCAAGCGGCGTCTGCGCCGCACACTGCGCAAGGTGACGCAACTTGACCCCGACGATCCGCTGCAGGATGTCATTAGGTTCCATCGGGATCCTGTGCGAGCTCACAGGTCAGATCGGCCAGGCGCTTCAGCAGGACAGCCGGTGCACCGCTTGCCAGCTCGGCACGCGCACGCGCAACACCATCCCGCAGATCGGCAGCAAGACCAGCGGCGTAGATCGCGGCGCCGGCATTCAACGCCACCACGTCGCGGACAGCACCGGGACGATCCGAAAAAGCCTCGTGGATCTTTGCAAGGCTTTGGGCAGCATCCGTCACCACGAGCGCGCTGATAGGCGCACGTGCAAGGTTGAAATCCTCGGGCGCAATCGTGTACTGCCTGATGTTGCCGTCCATAAGCTCGACCACCTGCGTCGGGCAGGAGATGCTGATCTCATCCAGTCCGTCCTCGGCATGGACGATGAGCGCATGCTGGCTTCCGAGGCGTGCAAGCACCTCGGCAAATACCCGCAGAAGACGGGGGTGAAACACGCCTGCGAGCTGGTTTGGAGCGCGCGCCGGATTGGTGAGGGGACCCAGCATATTGAAGATCGTACGCACGCCCATCTCACGCCTTGGGCCGATGGCATGCCGCATGGCGAGATGATGGCGCGGCGCAAACAGAAAACCGACGCCGACTTGCTCAATGCACTGCGCCACGGCGCTTGGGGTGAGCTCTAGGCGCACCCCTGCAGCTTCGAGCACGTCGGCGCTCCCTGACCTACTCGAGACCGAACGGTTTCCGTGCTTCGCGACACGTGCGCCAGCGGCTGCCGCCACGAACGAGGCGGCCGTGGAGATGTTCAGCGTGCGCGCACCGTCACCACCCGTGCCGCATGTGTCCACGAGATGCTCGTCGTCTGATACATGAACTGGGGTAGCGAGCTCGCGCATCACCTCCGCAGCCGCAGCGATCTCATCGATCGTCTCGCCTTTCATGCATAACCCGATCAGGAAACCACCGATCTGCGCGGGGGTAGCCTCCCCACCCATGATCCGGCCCATCACAACGCGCATCTCCTCACCCGAGAGATTGCGCCGCTCGATCATAGCCTCAATCGCCGAAGCGAGTTCCACTAGTGCCTCACCGCATTGAGGAAGTTCGACAGCATCTCATGGCCATGCTCCGTCAGGATCGATTCCGGATGAAACTGGACACCCTCGATCGGGTATTCGCGGTGGCGCACCCCCATGATCTCGCCATCCTCGGTCCAGGCGCTGACCTCGAGGCAGTCTGGAAGGCTTGCCCGCTCGATGACCAGCGAATGGTAACGGGTCGCGGTAAAGGGGTCCGGCAGCCCGGCAAAGACGCCACGCCCGTCGTGTCGAATGGGCGAGGTCTTGCCGTGCATGAGTGTGCGTGCGCGCACGATGCGGCCGCCGTAAGCCTGACCAATACTCTGATGGCCAAGGCAAACTCCGAGCACGGGGGTTTCGGCGCCAAGCTCCTGGATCGTGTCGACCGAGATACCGGCCTCGTTCGGCGTACATGGTCCCGGGGAGATCACGATCCCGTCCGGCCGAAGGTCACGGATGTCATCCACGGTGATCTGATCGTTGCGGAACACGCGCACGTCCGCCCCGAGCTCGCCAAGATACTGCACGAGGTTGTAGGTGAACGAATCGTAATTATCGATCATCAGCAGCACAGTGGATCTATCCCCTTGTTACCCGCGTATTTCCATGCAGAAGTCGTGTCGACGCCCTCTGGTACACCCGCACTATCCCCCTCAATGCCCGGCGCGAAGGGGCCAAGCCTTCACAGGAACAGGCATTGTGCCAAAAGCGGGGACACTTAGTCGATCAAATGGCAGATCCGCATCGCGCCGAAAGCCGCAGCGCCGCGTCATTTCCGTTCCTTCACCCGACCAGGACACTCCGGCAAATACCGTCTGGCCCTCGTGATCTCGCAGGTAAAAAACCAACGAAGCGCCCGCAGCTTCGCCGATACCGAGACATGGACCGGGAAACCGTTGCGTACCAGCGACATTGGATACCATCCGCCGTACGTTGTCGAAGAATGGATGCTGCAGTGCCAAAACCATAAAAACGTCATCGCGCTGATTGCCCAGACGCATAGAGATTTCTCCGCGAAACAGGGGGCGCCTGTCGTCGCCCGAAGAACACCGCGATGGTTCCGCGCAACCGAACGGCTACCATCTGCGCGTACCTGAGGTCACCCTCTGCCCGAGCAACATCAGGACAGCCCGGTGGGTCGTTCGGGGGGCGACCCGGAATAAAGCGGCGCCTGCGGCGCGGCAACGACGAGGCCGTCAGGCACGTGCGTGACCTATCCTTTGCCTGTCTGCGGGGTTCCGGCCACCAAAGGATCCTGTAAGGGTCGGCCGGCAGCCCATGGTGACGAGTGCTGTCGGACACCACCTTGGGTCATTTTGTCCCCCTGCCAAACGCCCCTTGCCCGCAGCTATTTTTACCCGTTTGTCTCTCTCTGGCGGTCTCGTCGGTCGTATGCTACAGTCCGCCAGTTTCAAAAAATAAATCTCTTTGAGAGGAGACTTTTTCATGCAAAAACATAGTGTTCTCGCGATCGCCTTGGGCGCTGCTTTAATAGCCCCGGTCGCGGCCTTCGCGAGCCAGCCGACGGTTTGGGGTTATGGTCAGGTGCTGGCGGGCCAACGCACCGATATGACCGGCGCCAAAGGGATGGATTTCAGCCTCAATCGCATCCGGTTAGGGGTTAAGGGCAACGCAACATCGGACATCAACTACCTGTTTCAGTTTAGCTTTGACAAGGGTAATTCAGGCATTGTGCGCGACGCCGCAGTTGGCTTGAATATGCTGCCGTTCGCCGAGCTCGAGGTGGGTCAGTTCAAAACCCCGGTGGGCCAAGAATTTCAGGTCTCGGGTGCCAATCTGGAGTTTATCAACCGCAACATGGGCACGAATCTGTTGCCCCAGCGCGACATCGGTTTGATGGTCCATAACAAAAACGGGTCCGGCTACGGCCTCAATTATGCCCTCGGTCTGTTCAACAACGCGAACGCAAGCGACACCAATGCCGATGTACTGGTCGGTAGTGCCTATCAATATCCGGACAAGGGCACGCAACCGCCTGGCGGTAGCGTGCCGGGCAAGTATCTGGTCGCGGCCCGCGTCGGTTATGGCATGGGCAAGATGATGAACTTCGAGGTCAGCGGCGACGAGCAGGCGGTCAATAACGGGGCCAATCCCGGCAGCCCCAGCGACATCCTTACCTGGGATGCCGGACTGAAAGGCAGCATGCAGGGGGCGCAGTACGGTATGGAGTATGTTCGGACAATCCATCCATTCATAGGTACCTTTACTACGGGTCCTACGATAATCACCAGCGGAGGCTTCTTGCCCACCCCGGCGGCCGACTGGTATGTGTATGCCGGCTACAAGCTGATGCGGCGCATCGAGCCCGTGATCCGTTTTGATCGTCTCGAGGCGGGTGGCTCCGTCGACAACACCACGCTGGGGGTGAATTACGACTTTGCACCCAGAAAGACGATCGCTACCAAGCTCCAGGTGAACTACATTATCCCGAGCAGCAATAAGACGACCGCGCTCGATCAGGCGCTGCCTGGCGTCTATACCAGCCATACACTGCAGGTGGAGCTCCAGGTCGGGTTCTAAGCGGGCAAAATGCGGCACATCCAGCGCCCTGGGGAGTCCCCCAGGGCGCTTTTTTATAGGACAGGACACGTGTGTGTGAGCCGTGGCGGTTGCCTC
>JAJYDT010000054.1 GCA_021777335.1 Pseudomonadota bacterium
AAGGGGAGTCGAGCCGCCGCGCCCCGGTCAGGACGGAATGGCACAAGCACCGCGGGATGCTGCGCTTCTACCGCAAATTCCAGGCGCGCAATTACGGGACGCTGATGACCGGGCTCGTCGTGTCGGGTGTGGCGCTCCATTTCCTCGTGCGGGCTGCAGGGTCCGTCCTGGGATTGCGGGCGAGATGACGGCGGCTCCTCGCCATCGTGCGTTGATCCTGGGCGCGGCCGGACAGGTCGCGCCATTCCTGGCGGCCCGCCTTGCGGCCAGCGGTTACGAGGGGGTCACCGTCAGTCGCAGGCCGCCTCCCGAACCCCCGCTGAGCCCCGCGTTCGTCTGGCACACGTTTGATCTCACGGGAGATCTGCCGTGGCCCGGCGCGTGGGTGGACGGCGCCTGCCTGTTTTCGTCGGTCCCTTTGTGGCTTGTGCCGCGACATATCGGTATCCTTGCTTCGCAGGGGCTCAGGCAGGTAGTCGCGTTCAGCTCGACCAGTGTCTACACAAAGGCGCACAGCAGATCGGCCAAAGATCGCCAGGTTGCCGAACGCCTCAGGCAGGCGGAGGCGGACCTTGTGAGCGCGTGCGACGCATCGGGTCTGCCGTACACGATCCTGCGGCCGACGCTGATCTACGGGTCCGGACGCGATGGCAATGTCAGCGCGATCCTCCGCTTCATCAAACGCTTCGGCTTCTTTCCGATCGTGCGCCCGGGGACCGGCCTGCGCCAGCCCGTGCACGCAGACGATCTGGCGGATGCCGCTGTTGCCTGTCTTGCGACCGACAAGGCGCATGGTCGTGGCTTCAATCTCCCGGGCGGGGAGACGCTTACCTACCGGCAGATGGTCGAGCGCCTGTGCACCTTCGCGCGCTGCCGATCAAGGATCGTCGACGTGCCTTCGGGTCTCGTCACGCTCCTGTCGGCGATGACGCCGCCTGGCAGCCGGCTCCGCAAGCTCTGTACGCTCATGCTGAGAATGAACGAGGATCTCGCATTCGACGTCACCCTGGCCGCGCGCGACCTTCAGTACCGGCCACGCAGATTCCTGGCGGATGCATCGCAGGATATGTCGGGAAGGATGGCCCCATGATCTCCGCGTTTGCGGCATTTCTCATCTCATGGATGCTGAACCATATGCTGGCGGGTGTGCGTTCGTCGTCGCCGCTTGCGGTGCTCGATATCCCGAACGAGCGCTCGATGCACCGCAAGCCGATCCCGCGTACCGGAGGTCTTGGAATCCTCGGCGCCATGCTTCCTCTGTTCGTATGGACCGCTGCGCGTTCGTTCTACCCCGCGCCCCTCATCCTGCTTGCGCTCGGCGTGCTGCTCGTGGGTGCCGTGTCGTTCTGGGACGACCGTACGGGTACCCCGGTCGGCCTGCGTCTCGCGGTGCAGGCGATTGCCGCAATCCTCATGTTCGGCGCGGGGTTCCGGGTGCCGCCGATCGGAGCGCTTGCGGCGCTGCCGGAATGGGCCCGTCTGGCGCTGTCGCTCGCGGTCTTTCTGTGGGGCATCAATCTTTACAACTTCATGGATGGCATGGATGGATTGGCGGGTGGCATGGGCGTGATCGGGTTCGCGACGCTTGCGCTCTTTGGCGGCCGCATCGGATACGAGCCGTTTTTCGTCGTCAATGCCATCATCGCCATGGCTGCGCTGGGGTTCCTCGCATTCAATTTTCCGCCGGCGCGCCTTTTCATGGGTGATGTGGGTTCCGCGTCCCTTGGGCTGCTGATGGTGGCGAACTCGTTATGGGGGCTGCGCGCTGGCTGTTACCCCCCGTGGGTTCCGCTCGTGATCTTTTCGCCGTTCATTGTCGACGCAAGCGTTACCCTGCTGCGCCGGATCGTCCGCAGGGAGCCCGTGTGGCGGGCCCATAAGACCCACTACTACCAGCGTCTGGTCGGGCTCGGCTGGAGCCACCAAAAGACCCTGCTGTGCGAGTATGCGCTCATGGTCTTTGCGAGCCTGTCGGCCTGGTTCGGAGCGATGCGGCCACCCGTGGCGCAATTGGGTATACTGACCGCATGGATCGTCGTGTACCTCCTATTGGCGGGGGCTGTGCCATGGCTCGAATGGCGGAAAAGCCGGCGTGAACGGCGGTAGATTCCGGGCCCGCGGTCTCGTCATCGCGCATGACCTTGTCATGATCCCGGTGGCTTGGTTGGGCGCCTACTGGCTGCGCTTCAATCTCGAACGCGTGCCGCAGCCGTTCTGGAACGTGGGTCTGCACGCGATGGTTGTCGTGCTGCTCATCCAGGGCGCCTCGTTCTGGTATTTTGGACTCTATCGCGGCGTCTGGCGGTTCGCCTCGTTGCCGGACATGGCGCGCATCATCAAGGCGGTGGCCGTCGGTGTTGTCTTGTCCGCGATCGCGCTGTTCCTCAGGACACGGCTGATCTCCGTACCACGCTCGGTGTTCCCGCTTGATGCACTGCTGCTCGGCGGGTTCGTGAGCGGTCCGCGCTTTCTCTACCGCTGGTTCAAGGATCGCAGCCTCTATGTCCGGAGCGGACGCCGCGTCCTGGTGGTGGGTGCCGGGCGCGCGGGCGAGCTGCTCGTGCGTGATCTGCTGCACGATGGTTCTGATCTTATCCCGGTCGCGTTCGTGGATGACGACCTTGGCAAGATTGGCAAGGAGATCCATGGTCTGCCCGTGATCGGCGGCATCCCGGCGATCACGGAGGTAGTGCCGGACCTCGATATCCAGATGATCCTGATCGCCATTGCTTCAGCCACGTCGGCCGAGGTGCAGCGCATCGTCGGCATCTGTGAGCAGACAAAGATCCCGTTCCGTATCCTGCCGCGTGCCGAGGCGCTTGTCGACGGCAAGGTACGCCTGCGTGAGCTGCGCGACGTGCGCATCGAGGATCTGCTCGGGCGCCAGAGCGTGCATCTGGACTGGGTGGCCATCACCCAGGGTGTCGAGGGGCGCGCGGTACTCGTGACCGGGGGTGGCGGTTCCATCGGCTCCGAGCTCTGCCGTCAGATCGCGCGGCTCAATCCCGCATGCCTCGTGATCCTCGAGCAGAGCGAGTTCAACCTTTACTCGATCGATCTCGAGATCAGGCGCGAATTCCCGGAGCTCAGGTTCGTGCCGGTGCTGGGTGACATCGGGGATCCTGTGATCGTGAATCAGGTGTTCGCCCGGCACGTGCCGGACATCGTGTTCCATGCGGCGGCCTACAAGCACGTCCCCCTGCTCGAGGAGCAGGTCCGCTCGGCTGTGCGGAACAATATATTCGGGACTGCCACACTCGCGGCTGCGGCTGATGAGCACGGCTGCCGGTCGTTCGTCCTGATCTCGAGCGACAAGGCGGTCAACCCGAGCAACATCATGGGGGTGACGAAGCGCGTCGCGGAGATCTACTGCCAGATCCTGAACGGGAACTCGCGGACACGCTTCATTACCGTGCGCTTTGGCAATGTGCTTGGTTCTGCAGGCAGCGTGATCCCGCTCTTTCAGAAGCAGATCGCATCGGGTGGCCCGGTTACGGTCACCCATCCCGAGATCATGCGTTATTTCATGACGATCCCCGAGGCGTGTCAGCTGATCCTGCAGGCGAACGTCATCGGCGAGGGCGGCGAGATCTTCGTGCTCGACATGGGTCAGCCGGTAAAGATCCATTATCTCGCGGAGCAGCTCATCCTGCTGTCGGGAAAACGCCCCGGAGAAGACATCAAGATCGTCTATACCGGCCTTCGCGCGGGCGAGAAGCTCTATGAGGAACTGTTCCATTCCGGCGAGAAGCTGCGGGAAACGGGGCACGAGAAGATCCTGCTTGCGCTGAGCCGGCAGGTGAACGGAGAGGAGTTTGATCGCCTGTTCGTGCGCCTTGACCGCGCGACGCGCGATAACGACGAGGCACGCATGAAGGAGTGTCTCCTCGAGCTCGTGCCTGAGCGCACGGGTCAGCGCGACAATGTCATCGCTTTTCCGCGCCGCGACGTCGGCTCTTCGATCTAGGCCGAGCCTGCCGCGAGGCCGTGCCCTTGTGGATGACATGTCCGGCCTGTTCCCGAAAGACAGATGACCCCGAAGATCTTCTGGCAACGGCAGTGAAAGACCCCTGGGTGTGGCGCCGCCACTTTTTTCTCAGCCTGATATGGGCCGGGATCGGCATCATGATGGCGATCCCGGCGCATGCGGCGACTCCTAATCCGAGTCTCGGCGCGTTTCACATCCTCGATCAGATCTCGCCTGCCCACCGCCGCGAGATCGTCCGTTCGGTACAGGATTCAGTGACGACGCCAGGCGCCGTGTCCCGGATCCCATCTGTATTCCCCTTGCTTGCGCCCGGCGATCGGCTCCTGCTCCACTATGAGCCCCAGGGTCACGCAAGGTCGCCCGTGCGCCAGACGGTCTTCGTGCTCGACCGACGAGGCCGTCTCCGGCTCCCGAACGGGAGGAGTGTCGCGCTCGCGGGCCTCACGCCGCGGGAGGCAGCCTGGCGACTTGAGTCCGAGCCGTTGTTCCGGGGCCTCAGGATCGTGGTCCGCATGCTTGTGCCAGCGCCAGCGCAGCGGCCCTTCGGGGACTCGCTCTTTACGGCCCGATCCCCGTTTTCGTTTCATAGTGGCGTTTTGCCGGTACGTTACCGGCTTGCACCCGGTGACGAGCTGACGCTTTCATGGCCCGGGAAGCCCCCGGGACATGAACGTCTGCGCATCGGCCCGGATGGTACCCTGCTCGTACCGGGTGCAGGTTCCTGGGAGGTTGCCGGCCACCGCTTTACCCAAGTACGCGCGCACCTGCGTGCGCGATTGCGGGCCCTGTTTCCAGGCCGCCGCATGTCGGTTGCGCTCACCCATCTGCATCGGATCCAGGTGTACGTGATGGGTGATGTGCGCCGACCCGGCACCTATGCCCTGAGCCCCTTCGCGCGCGTCACTGATGCCCTGTTCGCAAGTGGCGGTCCGACGCGCGCTGGCAGCGTGCGTGAGATCACGCTCAAGCGCCGCAGCCATCCTGATCGTCACTTCGACCTGTATTCATTGTTGCTTAAAGGTGATACTGAGGAGGATCGCAGGCTGCATGGAGGCGAGGTGGTGTTCGTGCCGCCGATCGG
This sequence comes from Pseudomonadota bacterium, assembly GCA_021777335.1. Lineage (GTDB taxonomy): Bacteria > Pseudomonadota > Gammaproteobacteria > Acidiferrobacterales > Acidiferrobacteraceae > JAJYDT01. The sequence continues at coordinate 5,070 of JAJYDT010000054.1, forward strand.
GCCCGTGGTCGCGGTGGACGGTGCGGTGCGCCGTCCTGCGCTCTACGAACTGAGCGGTCCGACGACGCTTGATCATCTGATCGCGCTTGCCGGGGGTCTTGAGCCCGACGCAGATCGCACGCGGATCGTGATCAAGCGCTTTGGTCCGGGCGCCAAGCGCCTCCTTTTGAACGCTGATCTCGACACGAAGGCCGGGGCGGGGCTGATGCTTGCCGACGGTGACCGGGTGCGCATTGCCCGCGTACTGCCGGTGCTCCATCGTGCGGTGCGTCTTGCCGGAGACGTGGCACGGCCGCAAGCCTACCCCTGGAGCCTGGGCATGCGGCTGACGGACCTCATTCCGACACGAGCGGATTTCAGGTCGGGGGCGGATCTGCGCTATCTGCTGATCCTGCGCCGGCACCAGCTCGCCGGAGGTCCGTTCCTCGCGGTGGACTGGGTACAAGCACGTAGCCATGCGGCCGGGCCCAAGGACCCCCTTCTTGAGCCCGGCGACGAGGTCTATGTGTTTTCTTTAAGAGGACCGAGACAGGCGGTGATCGCACGGCTCAAACGGGAGGCGGAGGCGGTAAGCGGCGTCACTCATTATGTACCCATGGTCTGGGTGAAGGGTCCCGTGCGCCATCCCGGACAGTATCCGTTTATCCCGGGGATGACCCTCCGCGGACTGCTCGCTGCGGCGGGCGGCCTTACCGTGAACCCGCAAGACCTGCATGCACAGGTGGCGCCGCCGGCGGGTCAGGCATGGGGGTTGCCGGGCGTGTTTGCGACACTGCTGGAACCGGGGCAGGCGAAGGGGGTACTTGCCCCCGGTGAGACCGTGCATCTCTACACCGGCCCAACACCCAAAGAGGTCCTGGTCACGGGGCTCGTACGGCACCCGGGACGTTATCCGGTGTTGCCGGGGGCAACAGTCGCCAGTGTCCTCAAGGCGGCAGGGGGGCAAAGAGGTGGCCAGGGAAGCCGGGTCGTACTCTACGATCCTCGTCTCGCTGTCTGGCAGGAAGCGGCGCGTGCACGGCTCGTCGCCTTGTTGAAAAGGTTCGCATTAAAACAAGATCGGGCTGGTCGGCAGGCAGAAGCAGCGCTGCATCTGCTCTCCGGGCCGGTCTCTGGCCGGGTTCTGTCGCAGGCGCGCGCGGGCTCGATCCTCGGCTTGCGTGTGCGCAACCGGGACCGGATACAGGTCGAACGCCCGGCCCCGACGCTCTCGGTCGCCGGTCTTGTGGTCCACCCCCGGTCCTTCGTCTATCAGCCTGCGATCAGCCCCCGTGATCTCATCGTGTTTGCAGGGGGTGTCCTCGCCGGGGCTGACCCCAGGCATCTATTTGTGCGCCATGGAAACGGGCTCGTGGCGAGCGTGGGACGCCACTGGTTTCACCCGGTACGGCTACGTCCGGGGGATGTCGTGGTGGTCCCACCGCGTCTTGGCCGCCTGCCGAAGGCGCTCCGCACGCGGGTGCGTCGGTGGCTTTCAGTAAATGAAGATCCGGTGTGCCCGACCGTGGTGCGCCGGGCTGCTCCTGAGTACAATTCGCAGGTTCATCCGGTCGCTGTCGTCGCGCCCGGTGGGTCTTGAAACCTGTCTCATCAAGGTGCGATCGGCAAGGGCGACGTCGTTTCCCCGCCGACAAGGCCCTGTTTGCTGCGACGGACAGGGTGTGAACACAGGTCCAGCTGCCTCCTTTTGGAGGACAGCGCTTGGAGACCCTGGTGCTGACGCGATCCGCCGAACGCCGGCCGGCAGGTGCCACGACGCAAGCCGTGGGGGACGGTTTTGCTGGAATGAGGGGCAGGCGGACCATGAGAATAATAAGGGAATGGAGATGACGGAGATCAAGAAAGCGGTTTTTCCGGTAGCGGGGCTGGGCACCCGGTTTCTGCCTGCCACCAAGGCGTCACCGAAGGAAATGCTGCCGATTGTCGACAAGCCACTGATCCAGTACGCGGTCGAGGAGGCGATCGAGGCAGGTATTACCGAACTGATCTTCGTCACGGGTCGCAGCAAACGGGCAATCGAGGACCACTTCGACAAGGCCTATGAACTTGAGGCGGAACTTGAAGTCCGGGGCAAGACCAAAATTCTGCGCTCACTTCAGGGCATTCTGCCGAAAGAGGCGAGCTGTATCTATATCCGGCAGCCGGAGGCGCTGGGGCTTGGTCACGCGGTGCTGTGCGCCCGCCAGGTGATTGGGGGCGAGCCCTTTGCCGTGATCCTGGCTGACGACCTGATCCGTGGACACCCATCGGCGCTGAGACAGATGGTGCGCCTCTACAGCCATTACCACAGCTCCATCATCGGGGTGCAGGAGATCCCGCGCGTGGAATCGGGCCAATACGGTATCGTGCGCGCACGCCAGCTCGATGAGCGGGTGCACAAGATCGAGGGGATTGTCGAAAAGCCGAAGCCTGAAGACGCCCCATCCACGCTCGCCGTGGTCGGGCGCTATATCCTGACGGCACGTATCTTCGAGGCGCTGGAACAGGTGCAGGCGGGCAGCGGGGGCGAGATCCAGCTGACGGACGGTATTGCCGGTCTGCTCGAGCGCGAGCAGCTGCTCGCCTACGAATTCAAGGGCAAACGCTACGACTGCGGGGGTAAGCTCGGTTATCTGCAGGCGACCGTGGAATATGCGCTTGAGCATCCGCAGTTGCAGGATGAGTTTCGCGCTTACCTGAAAGGGTTGAAACTCTAGTCATAAGGCGTGCGCCTCTACCCGCCCGTCTCGTGGTTCTCCAGGGAGGTTCCCCGTGTCTTCCGTAGGAGCTTTATGATCCGCCGCAAGGGGTTTTGCCTCGGGACTGCCCCTGAGACCGAAGGCCGGGGCCGCATCCGGCGGGACACTCCGGTTCGGTAGCGTGTTGGCGGCGGCTGCCGCGCTCAGGAAGACCGAAAGAGGCCTGCTTCAGCACGGGAGGATTGCGCGGGCTCGGGGACAGTTGCCCGCAAACACCGTGCGACCGGAGTGGACACGAGGCGCACTCAGCAGGCCCAAGAAAGCCCGAGTATTGTTCCATCCTCAGCAACGCCGAGGGTTCTGCCCTTTAACACTGCGTGTTGGGCCCGTATCAGGCCCCTCAATGGCTTTCTCGGCCAGAGCCGCTATAATTCACCGCTCTTGTTTTATTTGACCGGAGTCCAGAGATGGCAGACAAACTGATGATCGTCATGGTGAACACCGATCCGCGGAATCCGTCGGAGCTCGGAGCACCATTCTTTCAGGCGACCGTCGCGGCGGCAATGGAATACGAGGTTGAGGTGATCCTGACGGCTCGCGCCGGTGAGCTCGCGATCAAAGGAGTGGCGGATAAGCTGCATGTTCAGAAGGACAGCCCCAAGTCCGTTTATGATTTTATCAAGGATGCCCATGAGGCGGGCGTACACTTCAAGGTCTGCACACCGACGCTGGAGCTTTGGGGCAAGGATCTGATCCCGGAGATTGAAGAGACCGTCGGCGGCGCGTATGTGATCTCTCAGGCGATGGACGACGACACCGTGACGTTTACGTACTGACGGCATTATCCGTGGCGGTCACCGCAGCACAGGCATGGGCGGTCTTCAAGCGGGCGGACTGTCTGTACCGGCAGGACGAGATCGAAGCGGCGTTGACGGGCCTGGCTGCCACGATCACACAGACACTCAAGGACCGCGACCCGCTCATCATCTGTGTGCTGAACGGCGGTCTCGTGCCCCTCGGCCACCTGTTGCCCCAGCTGCACTTCCCGTTGCAGACCGATTACATCCATGCGTCGCGTTACGGGGATCGGCTGGTCGGTGGCGAGCTTGCCTGGAACGCCGGTCCTGCAACCTCGCCGCGTGGCCGAACGGTGCTGCTCGTGGATGATATTCTGGATGAGGGAACGACCCTTGCTTCCCTCGAAAACTGGCTCAGGCGTCAAGGCGCGGCGGCGGTGTACAAGGCGGTGCTGGTGGTGAAGCGCAAGACCAAGGTACCCATCACGACCGCCGACTTCATCGCGCTTGAGGTGCCCGACCGCTATGTGTTCGGTTATGGCATGGACTACGAGGGTTATCTGCGCAATCTCCCCGGAATTTATGCGGCGGCGGAGGCGGATCAAGGGTAATGCAGCTTGCGATCATTGGAGGCTCGGGCCTTACCCGTCTCAAGAACCTGGAGGTGACCGACCACAAGGTCATGCGCACTCCGTATGGGGAACCGTCGGCGCCGATGACCTACGGACAGCTTGGGGGGCATACGGTGATTTTTCTGCCGCGGCACGGCCCGGGCCACACGATTGCCCCGCACCGGGTGAATTATCAGGCCAACCTGTGGGCGCTCAGGGAATGCGGCGTGTCGCACGTCGTGGCGGTGGCGGCCGTCGGGGCCATCAGCTCCGAGCTCGTGCCGGGAGCGCTCGCGTTGCCGGACCAGATCATCGATTACACCTACGGCCGCGCGCATACCTATTTCGGGACACCCCAGGCCCCGGTGACGCATGTCGATTTCACGCACCCCTACTGCACCGCGCTGCGCCAGCTCCTTGCCGACGCAGCGGCACAGGCGCATCTTGCGATCGCGGACCACGGCACCTACGGGGCGACCCAGGGACCAAGGTTCGAGACGGCTGCCGAGATCCGGCGCATGGAACAAGATGGCGCAACCATGGTTGGCATGACCGGCATGCCTGAGGCCTCGCTCGCGCGCGAACTCGGCCTGTGCTATGCAACCCTTGCGGTCGTCGCCAACCCCGCTGCGGGCAAAGCTGAGGAGGTTATCAGCCTGCGCGACATCGAATACCACCTCGAGCGCGGCATGGAAAAGGTCCGCGCCTTGCTTGCACGGCTGATCCCGCTGATCACCGCCTAGACCGGCCTGGGGCAGGACTCGGTCGAGCTTGGCACGATGATTGCCTATAGTGTTACCTATAGCTTACATATTTCTTATGGCCAACCACGACGACCCCAGTTCGCCTCTGTTCCGCTCGGCGCGCCCAGCCAAATGGGTGTCGATCGGTTTTGTGCTGATTATTGCCGCCTATACCGGTCTCTACGCCTATGAATCATGGCTTGGGGCCGAGCGGCATGCGCTTCATCAGGTCTCCGATCTCAGCAGCTACACCGCGCATGAGCTTGACAGCGGCTTCCGGCAGCTCGCACTCAATATGCGCCTGTTTGCCCATCTGATCAGGGTAAAGGGCGATGTGGCCCATCTGCGCCGGGCGCAGGCCCTGCTCCGGCGCAATCAGCGGTTTTGGCCAGGGCTTGCGGAGATGGATCTGGCCCGCCTGCAGGGGGGGCCAGGCCACCCGGTTGCGCGACACCTGCACCCATCGTTTCTGCAGGTGGGACGGCCCACACAAGATCCACGGACAGGCCAGTGGCGGATCCCGATCGATCATGCGTTTCACGGTACCAACGGACAGCACGGGTTTGTGATGCAGGCGATGCTGCCGCTCACGTCGCAGCACCTCATGTGGCGCACGATCGGGTTGCGTCCCGGGGCCTATATCGGTGTCATGCGGCAGGATGGGTACATGGAGAATGTGTGGCCGGTGCCGCCTGGGGCCAGCATGCGGCAGGTCTATGAGAGGCCTCATTCCGGGGTCGTGGTGCAGGCGCTCCGTCAGTATCCGACTGCCATGCACCACACCTTTGCCGGCTTTACCCTGCCCCTTCGGATGCATCTTTTTGGCAGTTTCACGCGCCTGCCACACGATCCCGGGCTCGCGGTGTTCGCCGTGGTCCCGTTTGCCGCGGTGCGAGCCGCGTGGATCCACGGCATGCGGCTGCCGTTCCTGCTGGCACTGATCCTGATCGTGGGCGCCGTCGTCGTGCATTACTGGAGCAAATACCAGTTTGAGCGTTGGGAACGGGAACGCGAGAATGTGCTGGCGCGCGAGATGCGGCAGCGCGACTTCTACGCGGCGCTCAGTGATATCAATCAGCTGATTGCCCATCATCCGGACCCGCACCACCTGTTTACGCGTGTCTGCGACATTGTCGTGACGCATACCTATCTGCGGCTCGCCTGGATCGGGATCATCGAGCCCAACGGGAACGCCGCGGTCGCCGCCGCATCCGGGTCAGCGCACGCCTACGCACGCGATCTCCGGGTTTCCACAGATCCTGATGTGCCGGAGGGGCAGGGGCCGTTCGGACGTGCATTCCGTTCAGGGCAGACATTGATC
>JAJYDT010000055.1 GCA_021777335.1 Pseudomonadota bacterium
CGGCCGTGGCGCAGGAGAAAGGCACTGAGACGCTGCTTCGCCTGGCGCTCGAGCGCCTTCAGGTCCTCGCGCGCCCGGGTGAGATCGCGCACCGCCTCCTGTTCCGGTCCTGGGACCCAGACGGCGGTGAGCTCTCCGGCGCGATGGAGGCGGGCGAGTGACTCGCTGTCGCGCCGGTCGGTCTTGACCCGGTCGCCGGCCTTGCGCGGAATGAGCGAGGGCGCCACCACCGTGCAATCGTGACCCCGTTGGGTCAGCTGACGGTAGAGCCCGTATCCGCACGGCCCGGCCTCGTAACAGAACGACAGGACCTCGCCCGTCGGGCTCAACTGCTTCACGAGCTTCACGACCGCCTCCGGAGTGTTGGCGATCTCGCCGTAATAACGGGGCTTGCCGCCGGCGGTGTCGGCAATGGCCACCGCGATGGTGTCCTTGTGTGTATCCAGCCCTACGACCTTGCTAAACTTCGTCATGACCTGCCCCCCTCAATGGTGGGTCTGAGTTGATGGTGGTTTGCTCGACCTCAAGCTTAATCCACGTCGCTTGAGGCCGGGCAGGTCAATACATGATGTCTAAAACGTTTAAGAGGCATTACCCCGGCAAAGAGGCGCTCGCCTCGCACCGTGTCCGCTGCTGGCCGAGGGGGTGCTGTGTTCGCCTCAGGCGCTCAGCCATCGCCTTCCGGGCAGCAGCGTTTTTGCAACATAGTGGACACCAAGGCAGATCGCAAACGCTGCGCCGGCGTGTGCCAGCACTGTTGTGGGTCTCGCTCTAAAACACCCCAATCCACCCAGCGCGGTAAAACTCCACACCGGCGTTGGAAAACGCACCAGGACTGTGCCAACGGCCACGGATATCTTTCGCCCATCTCCCTGGCCACTGGATGCAGCGCTGCGGGTGTGCCCGCCCATGATCAGCGGGTGCTCTACGCTACGACGTTTTACGCCGTTGCCAGACTCCCGCGATGCGGCTTTTCGTGCGCCGCACTCTCGATTCCCTGACTACACAAATACTCATCGTATGATCCGACAAAATTCACTATCCCTGATTCCGTCAGCTCCACAATGCGGGTCGCCAAGGACGCGACAAACTGGCGGTCGTGACTGACAAAAATCAACGTTCCCGGATAGTGCTCCAAGGCTAGATTCAGCGCCTCGATTGACTCCATATCCAGGTGATTTGTCGGTTCGTCGAGCAGCAGGACGTTCGGCTGCTGGAGCATGAGCTTACCGAACAGCAACCGTCCCTGTTCACCTCCGGACACCGCCCGCACCGGTTTTGCACTATCGTCCTTCGAAAAGAGCAACCGTCCAAGCACAGCGCGCACCGCCTGCTCGTCATCGCTGGACTTTGCCCACTGGCTCATCCAGTCGAACACAGTCATATCGCTAGCGAATTCTGCCACATGATCCTGTGCAAAATATCCAAGTTGCGCGTTCTCGGAAAGCCTGACCTTGCCGGCATCCGGCAACAGATCCCCCGCGAGCACGCGTAAAAGTGTAGATTTTCCGATCCCATTAGGGCCAATGATGGCGACTCGCTCGCCAACCGCCACCGCCAGGTCCAGCTTACGAAAGAGCGGCCCGCTGTCATACGCTTTTGTCAGTCCCTCAGCTCCAAGCGCCATCCGGTAAATCTTTTTTCCTTGGTCAAAGCGGATAAACGGACTCACCCGGCTGGACGGCTTTACCGTTTCGAGCTGAATTTTGTCGAGCTGGCGTGCCCGCGATGTCGCCTGCTTCGCCTTGGATGCGTTCGCCGAAAACCGGCTTACAAAGGCCTGCAGGTCAGCAATCTGGGCTTTCTTTTTAGCGTTGTTGGCCAACAGCCGTTCGTGTACCTGGGTGGAGGCGGTCATATACTCATCATAGTCTCCGGGGTAGACCCGAAGTTCGCCGTAGTCGAGGTCCGCGATGTGCGTGCAGACGCGGTTAAGGAAATGACGATCATGCGAGATGACCACCATGGTGCATGTCCGCGTATTGAGCACATCTTCTAGCCAGCGTATGGTGTGAATATCTAGATTGTTCGTAGGCTCGTCCAGAAGCAGGATATCGGGTTCCGCAAACAGTGCTTGCGCCAGAAGAACGCGGAGCTTCCATCCGGGAGCGATCTCGCTCATTGGGCCTTCGTGCAGGACCGTGACGATACCAACACCCGAGAGCAGTTCACCGGCACGTGATTCGGCCGTATAGCCATCAAGCTCGGAAAACCGGATTTCCAGCTCCGCCACTCTCATTCCGTCTTCCACCGTCATTTCCGGCAAACTATAGATCCGATCCCGTTCCGACTTGACCTGCCACAGCTCGGAATGCCCCATGATGACCGTATCCAGCACCCGGTGCGTCTCGAACGCGAACTGATCTTGTCGGAGCTTGCCGACTCGATGACCTGCCTCTACCGACACGTGACCTGCGCTGGGCTCGAGATCTCCCCCGAGGATTTTCATGAGTGTTGACTTGCCGCAGCCATTGGCGCCAATCAGCCCATATCGATTCCCGGGCATGAATTTGACAGACACATTTTCAAACAGCGGCTTGGCACCAAATTGCACCGTCAGATTGACCGTGGATATCACGAAAACCTCGTAAGGAAAGTACGTGCGGAAGTTGAAAATGCAGCACTGCACCAGATACGGAGAGGGGCCCGTGTGCCGGAGCAGGGGCGCTTCCCATCTCCGACCCTCAGTATATCAGAACCCTGATCGCGACGCCCCCACGGATGCGCGTCGCTAGGCGGTCGGATCGCCCCATGTGAGTCAAGTCCGTTGCGACGCCGATAACCGGTGCTTCCGCTTGCAGCAAAACGCCGCCCGCGACTACCGCGTCAACGCTGGCCCAAGGTAGGGCTGACCCATTTAGTGAAGAACCGTTCGACCAATCCGCTGGAACATCTCAACAAGGAAATGAAGCGTCGCGCGAATGTCATCGGGGTGTTTCCGAACGTGGGCAGCATCCAGAGACTCGTCGGCGCGGTACTGATGGAACAGCGCGACGACTGGATCCAGGGGAGGCGCTATTTGACCTGGGCGCTCTGGTCGAGGTCGTGCCGCCGGTAGGGGCGGGAACTACGGCCATCCGCCGTGACGTCAGGAGGAGCAGCCACGTTGGAGATTCTTGGAGGCTCGATGATGTAATCACACCATCTTGACCGATACTACCAGCGGTTATGATGCGGTCAACCGTTTAAATAAGGTTGTTTGATTTTATTTGCTTTTGTGCGCTTTTGTATCTTACGATGGCACTATTGCAAGCACAGGGCCTCGGGATGGTCATCGCCTATTGGTGTGTCTTGGTCGCCGCGTTATTACCCTACTTGATCGTCGTCCCAGCGAAGGCAGGCAAGCGTTTTGACAACCATGCACCACGCGCACAATTGGCCACCGCACAAGGCTGGCAACAGCGGCTCAACTGGGCCCATCTCAATGCTTTTGAAGCATTCGCGCCATTTGCTGCCGCGGTCATTATTGCACAGCAGCTGCATGCGCCCCAGCAGGAGATCGATGGCTTAGCGCTGGCTTTTATCGGATTGCGTATTCTGCATCCGGTATTTTATGCATTGGATAAACCCACACTACGCTCAGCAGTCTGGGCTGGTGCCTACGTCTGTGTCTTAGGCTTATTTCTTATTAGCGTGCGCTGACTGCCCGAACAAGTTTTTGTGTACCCTGCCGCGTGTATATCTTCTCCATCCTCGTGTCCCTCGGACATGACAATCTTCCCAGGGGCGGCCAGAATGCGCCATCGCATTATGGTTAAGCTAGTTTCGGTGCCAAATTATCCGTTTCGGAATTCGCCCCCGCCCTGATCAGACCACAATAAAAGTTGCAAAATCCTCTACCGCACCCACATACGATGGACCATCGATTTGATCGGACACTGGCGACTTACACCATCTTCTACTTAGACCCGCTATTGACCACCTCTTTGCCGAAACGGAGCCCATAGACCATAGTGGGTTACTGGACAAACTCTTCAGTGCTCACTTGTGAAGATGTGTCTGGCCGGCATCAAGCGTTAGCAACCGACGGATGTCCCGCAGCTTGGCCTTGATCTTGGCAGCATTGCTGTTACCCATACGGATCAGAATTTTCTGGCCGACCGAGAGCCCCTGCAGTGCGGGGTTTGCAAACTCATAAAGTACATTGGGCCGGATCAGCTTGATTGGCCCTCGAACATCCGGTGTCGCCAATAGATTGTCGATGACCTCAATGAGGCGGTCGTTGAAATAGCGTTTCGGATAGCCCAAATCCTCATAAGCGTGCTGAAACAGCGGGTAAAAATGAACATAGACCGTCACGAGCCGCTTGGCGCTCACGGACTCGACCAGCCGCACGTAGGGTGTGTAGCGCCGATCGTTTTTCGGGTCAATAAAGACGGCCTTCCCTTTCCGGATGGTCAAAAAGTGCCCCGGAGGCGGCTTCAGCGGCATCAGACGCTGAGATCCTTGTCTGCGAGCCAGGTTATCAATCGTCGCCACCATGTGATAAGCGATGTTCTTGAGATAAAAGAATTTTTCTACAGTGTTTGCGCCAAACAGCCCCGTTAGTGCGCCCCGTAACGTGGTATCGCTCTCGTGCAAGGGGGGTAATTGTTCTTGCGCCGCACCCGACTTTCTGCCTTCCGTCTCGGCCGCCCCGATGGGGTGGCGTATTTGCGGTATGGGTCTTGTTTGAGGCGCCGTCAGCCGCACAATAGCGGGCCTTCGTCCTTCGCGTATCTGGCTTTTCTGCCAATAGTAGTAGACCGCACCGGCAATGCTGGCCGTCACAGCGATGAGAACCACCCACCTGATAAACCTTTTCATGCGCAGCATCGTCCAAGAGGTTTGGTTTAAGGAACCCGGCACGCAGTCTAGCAGATTCCGTTGCAGGGGTTGAGCCGTTGCCATCTGGGCTTTCCTGGCAACTTCGTTTCTTGAAAGAACGTGGCTCCAGCAAGCCCACAAGATATCCCCCGGAATGTCCGCAGCGCGGTTTTCGCGGTTGATTCGTCTTTGATGACTATGTGAAATCCGGCATTCATCTCGCCGCCACCCAGCGATCTAGCAGGAAGCCGCCACGCGCACTCATGCGTAGACGCGACCACGGTGCCCCAGGGAAGCCAAGGAGCAAGAGCGATGGGGGGCAATCTGATTCAGTGCATCAGGGCCGCTGTATAGCTCGCCATTGAGGAGAGCGGACTACCCAAACCGCGCGTGCCGTAAACTGCGATCAGCAACCCCAGGACAAGCAGTACATACCGGCCACTCCTCATCCTATGGGAAGCATCCGTCGAATCTTGTGTGCAACCGCCACGGTGTGCTCAACTGCCCACGGGCCAAGGCGGTTGCGCAGCTGACCATGAGCGCCGACAATGGCTACAGCAGTCGTAAGCTACGTAAATCAGCGGTGTTGTCGTTTCTAGCCAGTGTTCGGGCAAGCATCGAGCACGAACTCTTGCAAGGCGCTGCGCGGTGGCTGCGAAGATGGCCCGGGTCACCTATAGCGTCATCAAGACCCATCAGCTTTACTGGGGTTTGTCGAAGACCGATGACCCCGCGGAGGGATCCGCCTTAGAGGGGCCGTCAAGGCGTCGGCCGGACCGTCGACCTCGTAGATAATGCTCGGACCTTCCGCTGGGTCTGCTCAGGCTGTTTGAAGTACGGTAAAGATCGTTGTGTTCCGGGCGAATCTTGTTTCCATTAGGGTCAGCCGGGCACCCCATGGATGCGGAAGGCCGTGGGCGGTGTGACGTTTCTTTAACGGGCCTTCCGGCTCGCGCGATGCATCTGTCCGTTTGGCGGGAACCCATTGCACCTAGTACGTTGTCGGACCGAATCACCGTAGGCCGGTGACGGGTGATGGCGAGGTCATCGAAAACGCTCGTGACGGCAAGTCCGCTCAGGGCCCGTTCCGGCCTGATGGTCACCGCTTCGTGGTTCGCGTCATTGGCAACCGTTAGGCACTTTATGACGCGATTGCCGGCACTGGGGTCGAAGGCGAAATCCGTGGGCCAGATCTCGTGGCGGTTTTTGGGCTGTAATTTCTCGTCCGTGTAGGGCCTGTCGATGCGCTTCTGGTTCACGATCTTTCCTTCCCGTCAGAGCTTCAAATGTGAGGGGAAGTCGTGCTCAAGCCGCGACAACTCCCAACTGATCCGCGAGCCGCTGCGCCATTTGTTTTAACAGCGGCACCCACGCATCACTGCGGCGCTCGATCGGCGCGGAGATGGACAGGCCAGCGACAACCTGCCCGGCATCACCATGTACTAGCACGCCAATGCAGCCTACGCCGGTCTCGGCTTCCTCATCGTCATACGCAAACCCGGCGTGCACGCAACCGGCAACATGCCGCACCAGTTGTTCTTCGTCCGTAAAGCTGTAGCGTGTATAGCCCGGTAAACCGGTACGTCGCGCATAGTCCCGGCACTCCGTTTCGCCTCCCTCTCCCAGCATGAGCTTACCGACGGCGGTCACGTGCAAGGGCGCATGGCTGCCAATTCGCTGTTCGACGCGCATCATGCGCTCGGGCAATGCACGTTCCAGATATACAACTTCATCACCCTGTCGCACGGTGAGATTGACCGTCTCGCCAATTTGATCGCGCAGGGCATCCATCAATGGTCGCGCCTCGCGACGCAAATCTCGGTGCAAAGCCACACGACTGCCCAATTGCAGCAGTCGGATCCCCAGACGGTAGCGATTGCCATCGCGCACGACGAGGCCGTTTTCAACAGCAGACGCCAAAATACGGAAGGCCGTCGACGGGTGCAGTCCGGTGTCGGCAGCCAACACCTTCAGGCTGACCGCATCGCGGTTGCGGGCAAGCGCCTCCAGCAAGGCCGTCAAGCGATCTATGACTTGGACAGAACCGGATTCGTATTGCGTCATATTTCGTATTGTGAGATCGATTGCGTATTGTGGAATAATGTACCATCCACTAAGGTAAACGCAACCAGCACGACCGAGGCACTTGATCATATGAGCACTGCCAGCAAGCCTGTCCTGATTACTGGCGATTTCCGCGACGGCATTCAGTATTTCGGCGAGTCGTGGCCCGGCTCCGATAAGCTGGCGGTCAAGCCAGTTATCGGCACAGACGCTAGGGCCATTACCGATCCGACCGACCCCGCCTGCGTGTTCCAGACACTCCTGGTAGCCGATGCGCTGCGCTACCTGACCTTGCAGATCTGCGGCAGCAAGGCCTCAGGCCATCCCGGCGGGTACGCTTCCTCCGCCGAGGCTCATGCCGCCCTGATGATGCTTGGCCACAAGCACATCGTTACCGAGGCGGGGCATCATGCTCCGGGTTTCTACAGTGCGATGTTCCTTGATGGGTCTTTGCACGCGATGGACATCAATACAGTGTCTGATCTGCGCGCGCGCTTCCGCGAACGTCACGGTCTGCTTGGCCATCTGTCGGGTGCCATTCCCGGCTTGCTCGCCCCGGCCGGTCCGTTAGGGCAGGGCCAGCACTTCGCCATGGGCGGCGCCCTGCTCAACCCCGGCACGCTGTTCCCGCTGACACTCGGCGATGGCGGCCTTGGCGAGCCCTACATCATGTCGGCGTTCATGCACTTTAAAACTGCCTTCCCACGGGTGACCAATTTCCTGCCGGTCCTGGTTTGGAACGGCTACAGTCAGGAGCATCACTCCATGGTGTCGCCGATGTCCAACGACGCCATGATCGCTTACTGGAAAGGGCACGGATTTGAAGACGTGATCCTGGTCGACGCGAAGGCGTTCGACGATACCCACCAAGATGGCGCCTATGTCGACAGCACGTGCTTCTTGCTCTCTCAGCGTCTCGCCTTCCAGGGCGCGGTGCTCCAAGAAATCAGTCGGGCTGGCAAGCAGGCGCTCGGCGGGAAGCTCACCGCATTCATCATTAAACAGCTCAAAGGCGCCGGTGTGCACACGACGGGCGCCAAAGCGCACAACTTGTATCCCGCCGACACGCTGGATGCTAAACATATCATTGGCGGTCTGAAACGCCGCGCACTCAGCATCGACGCATGGGAACTGGTGCGTAAGAATCTGTCGCGCGCCGGTGGCGGTCCTGCCGGTCAGACGGTCGCAACTGAACAAGAGCGGGTGCTCCCCGGTCTCGGAGATCTGCCATTGCGAGATTTCCCGCTCGGCGAAAACCAGGTGCCGGCCACCGCCTTCGGCGCTTTGGTCGCCGCCGTGGGTCAGCGCGACCCGCAATTCATTGTGAGCAATGCCGACGGCAACGAGGCGTCGGCGATGAAAAACATCAACGATGCGCTGAAGATCCGTCATCCGACCACCGACCCGCGGTACAACCAGTCGCCAAATGGCCAGGTGTACGAACCGCTGAGTGAAGATGCTTGCGCAGGCCTCAGTGCTGCGATCGCACTGTTGGGTGGCCGTTCTCTGTGGCTGTCCTACGAGAGCTTCGCCATCAACGGCTGGCCAATCGTGCAGACGGTGTCGCAGGCGATGGCCGAATTGCGCCGCAAGACGCCTTCGCAAATCGTGATGTTTACGGCGGGTGCTCTAGAACAAGGTCGTAATGGCTGGACACATCAGCGTCCCGAGATCGAATCCTACTGCGCGGCAATGATGCGTAACGGCAATCACTATCCTCTATTCCCCAGCGACGCGAATATGGTCCAGGTGGCCTATGACTGGGCGCTCGGCACGCACAATAAGACCATTGCGATCTTCGCCTCGAAGACTGCCTTGCCGGTACGTACCACACTCGCTCAGGCACGCACTGCCATTGAAGATGGCGCCGTGGCACTGTACGAAACAGCTCCCGGTAATGGTCCCCTGGTCGTCATGGCGGTGGCTGGCGACATGATCCTGCTGCCGGTGTTCATGGCGCGCGAAGCACTCGAGAAGGCCGGCGTGCGCGTGCGCATCGTCAGCATGGCCAACCCGCGTCGGTTATACCGCCCGGACGATGTGAGCTGGAACACGGTGAACGGACCAGACGACAAGTTCATGGACGATGCCCAGTTCGCGAAGCTGTTCGGCGGCGACGCTCTGCTCGCCATCAGCGGCGGCGCCAGCGCACCCCTGGAACCCGTGCTACTACGCAGCCCATCCGGGCGCGGCATACTGTGCTGGAAGCGCGGCGAGACTGTTGCAGCCGCCGGCGACCTAATGAGTTTCAACGGCGTGGACGCTCCGGCCATCACGGCGCGAGCGCGGGCGTTGTTGGGTCTTTAAAAAGGTAAACTTGGAGTCAAGTCTCTCGGCGCTTCACCTACATGGCACCATCGGTTACTAGCCGGCGACCATAAATGACCGCAACAAAGCTCGTGGTGCTCGATGACGACCCAACCGGATCGCAGACGGTGCACAGCTGCCTGCTGCTCACCCGTTGGGATGTCAATACCTTGCGCGAAGCATTGCTGGATGAATCACCGCTGTTCTTCATACTGACCAACACGCGCAGCCTGGATGCCAAGCGTGCTGCCGACCTCACGCGCGAAGTCTGCCATAACCTCAAGCGTGCGCTGGATGAACGCGCCCGTGCAGATCTGGTGATAGAACCGATCGTCATCAGTCGCTCGGATTCCACACTACGTGGTCACTATCCGGTCGAGATCGATGTGATCACCGAGGAACTCGGACCGTTCGACGCACATTTCCTGATACCCGCCTTCATAGAGGGCGGGCGTATCACCCGCGATGGTGTGCATTATCTGATCATCGACGGGACACCCGTGCCAGTCAATGAGACCGAATTCGCACGCGATTCGGTGTTCGGCTACATACACGCGTTCCTACCGGACTATATCGCAGAGAAAACCCGTGGCCGCATCTGTGCTGCAGAGGTCGAACGCTTCAGCCTGGCGGATGTCCGTTCAGGCTGTCTGGAGCGTCTACTGGCATTGAGCGGTAACATCGCTTGCGTGGTGGACGCTGAATCATACACCGATCTCTCAGCCTTCGCCGCTGACCTCAACGCCGCGACAAAACGAGGAAAACGCTTCCTGTACCGTAGCGCGGCGGGCATCGTCAGCGCACTCGCCGCACTGCCGCCACAACCTGTCGCCGCCAAGGATATGGGCCGCTATAATCGCGGTGCGCGGCCCGGCGCTGTGGTCGTGGGTTCGCATGTCAGCAGAACCACCCGCCAGGTGCGGCATTTGCTGGCGGAACCCGACGTCACGCCCATCGATCTGGATGTCGCGCGTCTGCCTGACCAAGGGAGCAGGTTACTCAACAACGTCCTCCTGCGTATCAGGGCTGCGCACGCGCATCAACGGACACCGATCATTCTCACGAGCCGCACGGAACGCACTTTCGCCAGCGCGCAAGCGAGGCTGGCCTTCGGTGAGATAATCTCGGCATTTCTGATGGAAGTGGTAAAGCGCCTGCCGGCGGACCTCGGCTTTCTCATCATTAAGGGTGGCATCACCTCCAATGATGTACTGTCGCACGGCCTTGCTCTGCGCAGCGCGCGTGTTCTCGGCCAGATCCTGCCAGGGTGCTCGGTGGTACGCTGTCCCGAGAATCACCCGCTGTACCCCAACCTGCCAGTGGTGATCTTTCCCGGCAACGTCGGTGACGACAGTTCGCTCACAACCGCATTCCGGCGACTTGCGGGACCTGCGTGGGAAGACAAACCTATTTTATACTGAGTTCTGCCTGCGCCGGGTCCGGGCCCTGTGTGTGGCATCATACGAGTCACTCGTAGCCCCAGAGGTTGCCGCCGGCCCCAAACCCGGTTCCAGCGCCACTCGACAATCAGCTGTCAGTCTTCCTCGCCCAATTCCGGATCCCACCCGCGCGCACGGGCACGTTCCATGGCCCACTGGTAGAGTTCCTGATGCTTCCGCATCAGTTCCGGCGGCAACCGGCTCGGAAGATTCCCATACTCATCCCAGCGCTTGTTGACCTGGTCGACGAGGTGCTGCATGCGCTGCAGATCCCATCCGGCGCAGTCCTCGGTCCGGGGGATGAGCTCGAACAGCCAAGCATCAAGCACGACGCGACCCAGCATCGTCATGCCATGCGTGTCGCGCTCAAATCCCTCATACAGCGGTCGTTCGGTCAACGGCTACTCTGCCCATTTTCCCAGATAAGCGTTGATTATATCGATCACGGCCTGCGCCTTGATCACGAGCCCAAGATCAATCATTTAGATCGGAA
>JAJYDT010000013.1 GCA_021777335.1 Pseudomonadota bacterium
TTGCGACGTATGGTGCCAGGATTTTTCAGAAACCGACCTTCCCCCGAGACACTTCGACGGGGTGTTTGCCAACGCCTCGCTGTTTCACGTGCCCACCACAACACTGCCGCAGGTCCTGCGCGCGTTGCACGTGACGCTGAAGCCGGAGGGCGTGCTCTTCAGCTCAAACCCGCATGGAGCCAATGAAGAGGGCTGGCACGGTGAACGTTATGGCGCCTACCATGATCTTGAGACGTGGCGGCGCTTTCTGTCGGCCGCCGGCTTTGAGGAAATTACGCACTACTACCGCCCCGCCGGACGTCCCCGGGACCAGCAACCGTGGCTTGCAAGCCTGTGGCGCAGGATCGATGAGACCTGGTAACAGGGCCAGGCGCGGTCCTGACCCTGATATGACGGGTGTCCTGTCACGCACCGGCACATCGGCCAGCGTCGACAAGCGCCAGCGCCCGTTCAGGGGGACGTAGCGGCGAGACCCAGCTGCCCTATAGGGGTTCACCACCCCCTGGTGGCGTTACTCTCTCAGTTCCAGGAGCGTTTCCCCCTGATGCAAAGTGCTCAGGATCTGTAGCCACCAGAGGGCAAAACGGTCGAGTAGCGCTTGGC
This sequence comes from Pseudomonadota bacterium, assembly GCA_021777335.1. Taxonomy (GTDB): domain Bacteria; phylum Pseudomonadota; class Gammaproteobacteria; order Acidiferrobacterales; family Acidiferrobacteraceae; genus JAJYDT01. The sequence goes on from JAJYDT010000013.1 coordinate 604, forward strand.
GTCGATAGTTCTCCAGGCGCAGCCACAACACCGTTGGTCCATTCCCATGGATCACGTGGAGGATGGCAGAGTCCTCATCCTTGGTCACAATCACCGCACCGGTTTGACGGGCGCTGTCCCAGACTTCCCGGTCGCTGGCACGGGCCATACCCAAATCAGCGACATGCTCCGCCGCCTTACCCTGCGCTGTGATCCAGTGCGGGCGGAAGCTGGGCTTCCACCAAGAAGCGCAATCAGGCCGCGAAGAGGATGGCGTGATCGACCTGGTGAACGGCGTATTACGGGTGGCGAAAATATCCTCGCGATCGAGGTAAGGACAATCCTTCAGGATCTCCTCAGCGGTTGCGCCGGCCACCGGGAGTTCCAGAACACCTGTACTCGGATGCGCAGGCCGCGAATGCAGGGGCGCCCGCCACATTGCTGGGGATTGACGGTAATGCGTTCCAGATTCATGTCGTGGCCCCTTAATTCCTATCGCCATTATAACCGGGAAAAAAAGCGATTTAGGGAAGTTCAGGTCATTTGTTATCTGCCGATGAGAGCCGAGGCCTTTGCCCGTACTTCGGCCAATTCGTCGGGCGATATCCTCCCTTTGCGACTGGCCCTGCGCACAGCCCAATCGAGACTTTTGATCTGATCAGACAGTACGGCACCGGGGCGCCTGCCGGCAATCAAGACCTCAAACGGGTAGCCTTTGATCCGCGTGGTCATCGGGCAACACAACATAAGGCCCGTCTTGCCGTTGTAAGACGAAGGACTGACCACTACCGCCGGGCGATGCCCGGCCTGCTCGTGTCCAACCTGGGCGTCGAAATGTAACCAAACAATATCACCAGCCTCGGGCACATAGCCACGGACCATTACAAAAGTTCCTTACCCGCCGACGCACCAAAATCAACTTCGGCATGCCGGTTTTCCGGCGTTATTCCGGCAAGCAGTTGGGCAAGGTCGGAGACATCCGTACGAATTGGTTCGATGATGATGCGACCACGCTCCTCGCGAACATCGACCGGATCATCCAACCTCAACCGGGCAGCCTCCATGATCCCGGTCGGGATGCGAACGGATGCGCTATTGCCCCACTTCTTTACCACAGCGCGCATAGCAACCTTCGTTATTGAGCTAATGTCGATACCTTATCCCAAAAAACCTATTGTGTCAACAATGTTGATACATCATGAGACGCATGAACACGGCAGCGCTCGGGAATAGACATCCCCGGGACCAGCAACCGTGGCTTGCAAGCCTGTAGCGCAGGATCGATGAAACATGGTAACAGGGCCAGGGAGTGGTAACTCCTTATTTCCCAACTGTTTATTACTAATTGCCTGATAGTATGTTACTAATCTCCGGTCACACAGGGACGCACAACAGGGTACCTCGTGCTCACGCAAATAAACAGCGTGGGGCATTGGTGTTTTCTTGTCTGGGTGCAGCGCGCGAAACCACGGGCACCGGCACAATCAGGAACGACAGCGGGCAAGGCCCCCCACCAACGGAATGGCATCAGTCGTGCGCCCAACGGCTAATGACTCTGAATCTCGTGCGCGAGCGCCACAAGCGCGGCTGCGGGATCGACTGCGCGCGTGATGGGACGGCCGATGACGAGATGACTCGCTCCCCGCTTCAGGGCCTCAAGGGGCGTGGCGGTGCGCCGCTGATCGTCCGGGGGGTCGGACGCACCACGGATCCCTGGCGTCACCAGCAGAAAGGCGGGGCCATGCGCAAGCCTGAGGAGTGCCGCTTCACGCGGTGAACAGACGACACCATCAAGGTCGCAGTCGGCGGCAAGCTGCGCGAGCCGCTCGACCGCGCGACTCGCGCGTCCCGTAATGCCCACCTCAGAAAGATCCAGGTCACCGTGGCTTGTCAGCACCGTAACAGCCACCAGGCGAGGACGCGGGGTTTGCGTGCCGACCGCCTCGTGCGCTGCTTCGAGCATGCGCCGCCCGCCCAAGGCGTGGACGTTGATCATCCAGACCCCGAGCGCCGCGGCCGAACGGACGGCGCGTGCCACGGTATTCGGGATGTCGTGAAACTTGAGGTCGAGAAACACCTCGAATCCGAGCCCCTGGACCTGCTCGACCAGAGCGGGGCCCGCCGCAGAAAACAACTCAAGCCCGATCTTGACGCGGCAGAGCCGCGCGTCGAGGCGCCCGGCGAGCGCGAGCGCATCGGCGGCCGTTGGCAGGTCAAGCGCAACAATGAGGCGCGGGCCGGGGACGAGGGGTTTAGTCAAGATTGCCGCTCGTGGGCTTTACCGTGTTCCAGCGCTGGCAACCAGGACAATGCCAGTAGAGCGACTTGGCCGTGAAACCGCATTCGCAGCAGGTGTAACCCTTGTGCCGTTCCGCGAGCCGCGCGACGAGGCTGTGGAGAATCTTGAGGTCCTGCTTGCGCATATCGTCCTCCGCATGCGTCAGATTGAGCTGGATCAACCGCAGCAATCCCGCAACCGATGGCCGCCGGTGCTGCCACGACAGCAGGAATTCCTCCGCCACCTTGGGCCCATCGCGCCGTTCCATGATGCCTGCGAGTTCCATCATCGATGCGGGATCACCATGACGCTGTACCACGCCCTCGAAATAGGCATACATCCCCTCCTCATCGCCGAGCACGCGATAGCTTTCCGCGGTGCACGCGGCTACTTCCCCGAGATAGTGCGGATCCTGCTCCTCTATGCGCCGCCACGCGCGCGTCGCCTCCCGGTGACGCCCCTCCGCCGCCTCGATGTTCCCAAGGAGAATACTCGCGCGTACACATTTACGATCCGCGGCAAACGCCTTTTTGACGAAATCTCGTGCGCCGCTGAAGTTTTTGGCGCGGAACAGGTCTTCTGCAAGCTCGCAGTAATACTGCGCAATCACGTCATCGTAGCTCTTGCTCGACGCCCGTTCGAGTTTGCGGGAGGTAACGATTGCGTTCTCCCACTCGCGTTCCTGCTGGTAGATATTCGCGAGGAACCGCAGCGCCTGTTCATTGTGGACCCGCACCTCGGCAAGCTCCAGAAACAGGTTCTCGGCACGGTCGAAAAGCCCCGCCTTCATGTAGTCCTGCCCGAGCTCAAGCAGTGCATGGCAGCGCTGCTGCTTGTCGAGACTCGGACGCGCAATCAGATTCTGATGGATACGGATGGCGCGTTCGACCTCCCCCCGGCGCCGGAACAGGTTCCCCAGGGCAAGATGGGTCTCTACGGTCTCGGAGTTGACCTCCAGGACCTGGATAAAGACCTCGATGGCCTTGTCCGGCTGTTCATTCAGAAGGAAATTGAGGCCCTTAAAATACGCGGACGGCAGGTCGAAGTCAGCTTCACTCGCGCGTGCGTCGCGTTTCGCGGCGTACCATCCGGACGCTGCCGCCAGCGGCAGGAGCAGCCAGACGAGATCGTAGGCCTCAAAGAACATCTTTGATCGGCAGCGACCTCAGATTGATCACCTCCTGTTCGATCTGCCGGATCTCTTTGCGTGCCTGGGACAGCTGACGCTGCAACCGCACGACCATCCCGAGACTGGCGATGAAACCGAGCAGCACTCCGAGTGACAGCGCCGCGAGCAGCATCAGTGAGAGCGGGCTCACCCAGTGGACGCCGAGATAGTAGTTGAGCTGGACAGTGCGCGCGTTCTTGTATGCGAAACTCAGGCCCAGAAACAGCACGATGATGGCGAGAAACAGGTAGAAAAACCGCTTCATGCAGTCTCCTTCCGGCATCCGGGAGATGGCGACGGTGCCGCGATGGGCCAGAGACAGCGGCCGGAATGGAGCTGTCAAAACGGACCCATGACCAGCCGACGTCCGCTCCGTACGGCCTAGACGTCGACCCGCTCGCGCAGCTCCTTGCCGGGCTTGAAATGGGGAACACGTTTATAGGGAACGTGCACTGAGTCCCCGGTCTTGGGATTTCGGCCGACGCGCGCCGGGCGCTCATGCAGCGAGAAGCTGCCGAACCCGCGCACCTCGATCCGCTGCCCGGAGGCCAGCGCCATGCACATCTGCTCCAGAAGCTCCTTCACCGCAAGCTCGACATCCTTCAGGTCGAGCTGAGGTTGCTTCGCTGCGAGCGCCTCGATCAGTTCTGACTTCGTCATCTCAACACCTTAACAAAGTGGCCACACAGGCTTTGTGTCGTGTTGGGGGCGTTCGCTCAATGGTCCTTCGGACCTAATTTTTCTTTCAGCTTGTCGCCGAGAGAAGAGGTTGCCACCGTCGATTTCCGCGTGTACTGCTGCACTGCCTCGTTTTCCTTCTCAAGATCCTTCGCCTTTACCGAAAGCGTGACCTTGCGGGTCTTGCGATCGATAGTAACGATCTTCGCCTCAACCTGATCACCTTCCTTCAGCACGCTACGCGCGTCTTCCACACGCTCGCGCCCGAGTTCCGATGCGCGCAGGTAGCCTTCCACCTCGTCGGTCAGTTTTACTGTCGCGCCCTTGGCATCGACGCTCACGACCACACCGCTCACGACCGCCCCCTTGCCATTCTCGGCCACGTAATTCGTGAACGGGTCCCCTTCCATCTGCTTGATGCCGAGCGAGATCCGCTCGCGTTCGGGATCGACCGACAATACCACCGCCTCAATCTCATCGCCCTTCTTGAAGTCCCGCACCATCTCTTCGCCCGGCCGTGCCCATGACAGGTCAGTCAGGTGAATCAGGCCGTCTATGCCGCCCTCAAGGCCGACAAAGATACCGAAGTCCGTGATCGATTTGATCTGGCCGCGCACCTTGTCGTTCTTGTTGTGCGTTGCCGCGAATTCTTCCCAGGGATTAGTCTGGCACTGCTTGATGCCAAGCGAGATCCGCCGGCGTTCCTCGTCGATGTCGAGGATCATCGCCTCGACCTCGTCGCCGAGCTGCACCACCTTGGTCGGGTGGACATTCTTGTTGGTCCAGTCCATTTCCGAGACATGCACCAGCCCCTCGACACCTTCCTCGATCTCCACGAACGCGCCGTAGTCGGTAATGTTCGTGACCTTGCCGAAGATGCGTGCGCCTTCCGGATACCGGCGGGCAATGTCCACCCACGGGTCTTCGCCCAGCTGCTTGAGTCCGAGCGACACCCGGTTACGCTCACGGTCGAACCGCAATACCTTGGCCTCGACCTCGTCACCGATGTTCAGCATCTCCGAGGGATGCTTGACCCGCTTCCAGGCAAGGTCCGTGATATGCAGCAGCCCATCGATGCCGCCCAGGTCCACGAACGCGCCGTAATCTGTGAGATTCTTGACCACACCCTTGACGATCTGGCCTTCTTCGAGATTCGCAAGCAGCGTATCGCGCTCGGCCGACATCTCGGTTTCCACCACCGCGCGGCGGGAGACGACGACATTGTTGCGCTTGCGGTCAAGCTTGATGACCTTGAATTCGAGTTCCTTGCCTTCGAGATAGCTCGGGTCACGCACCGGTCGTACATCGACCAGGGAGCCTGGGAGAAATGCCCGGATCGTATCGATGGCGATGGTAAAGCCGCCCTTGACCTTGCCGGTCATGATCCCCGTCACCGTCGCCTGCTCCTCGTAGGCCTTCTCGAGCACGTCCCACGATTTGGCGCGGCACGCCTTTTCACGCGAGAGGCGTGTCTGGCCCGAGCCGTCCTCGAAGTACTCGATGACTACTTCGACCCGGTCGCCTACCTTGACCAGGAGTTCGCCCCCGTTGACGCGGAACTGTTCCGCCGGGATGACACCTTCGGACTTGAGGCCCGCGTTCACGATCACGACCTCGTCGTCCACGTGCACGACCTCGCCTGTGATCAGACTGCCGCTCTGCATCTGGACCGCGATCAGGCTCTCTTCGAACAACTGTGCAAAACTTTCGCTCATTAACCCGATAACCTGCTGTCGCCGAATACGCCTTCGGCTGGATAGGTCCCGACTGGCGCACCATGACGGCCGCCTTCGAGACGTTGATGTTTTAAGACCGCGCTCGGCTCATTTTAGCCTATTCCGGAGGCGTTCTAGAATAAGGCCTACGACCCCATCGATGTCGATCGTCGAACTGTCCAGGGCGAACGCCCCAGGTGCCGGCCGAAGCGGCGATGCCGCACGTTCCATGTCGCGGACATCACGCGCGCGAATCTCGCCTAAAAGCCGCGGAAGGGTAACACTGAAGCCCTTTTCCTTCAACTGCTTATACCTCCGCTCGGCGCGCACCTCGGCGCTTGCCGTCAGAAACACCTTAAGCACCGCGTCGGGGAACACCGTGGTCCCCATGTCGCGGCCATCGGCAACGAGCCCGGGGGGGCGCCGCTGGGCCCGCTGTTTCGCCAGCAACGCGGTGCGCACCCCCGGGTGGGCGGCCACCTCGGAGGCGGCCCCGCTGCAGGCCTCGCTGCGGATGTCGTCCGAGATGTCGCGGCCTCCGAGGAGGAGCCTCGGGGCAGCACCCGGGACGGGTACAAAGGAGAGATCCAATGTCACCGCGAGTCCGGACACTACCCTGGCATCGGCCGGGTCGGTGCCCTCCTCAAGCACACGCAAGGCGAGCGCCCGGTAGAACGCGCCGCTGTCGAGATAATGCCAGCCAAGCCTTGTGGCGAGCTCCTGGCCAACCGCGCCCTTCCCCGAACCACTCGGGCCATCGATTGCAAGGACCGGGGCATTCATGAAGCGCGGACCTGGATCCTGAGTCCGGCCGCGCGCGCAAGATCCGCGAAACCGGGGAACGAGGTATCCACGTTCTTGCAATCCTCGACCACCACTGGTCCGTCGGCCCTGAGCGCACTCATGGCAAAGGCCATCGCGATCCGATGATCACCGCCACTGTCCACGGTCCCTGCGCGAAACCGGCCTCCTTCGATGATGATACCGTCGGAACGCTCCTCGATACGGACACCCAGGCGCGCGAGCGCGCGGGCCGTCACCGTGATCCGGTCGGTCTCTTTCACCCGCAGCTCTGCGGCCCCGCGCACAACCGTCCTGCCGGTCGCACAGGCGGCGGCGATAAAGAGCGCCGGAAACTCATCGATTGCAAGCGGCACGAGCGATTCCGGCACCTCGATCCCCTTCAGCCCCCCGCCGCGTACCCGCAGATCCGCCACCGGCTCACCGCCGATCTCGCGACGGTTTTCAAGACGGATGTTGGCCCCCATGAGCGCGAGGATATCCAGGACACCCGTTCGCGTAGGGTTCACACCGACCGTGGAAAGCACCAGCTCAGACCCCGGCACAATGGCGGCACCCACCAGAAAAAAGGCCGCTGACGAGAGGTCGGCCGGCACCTCGAGCGCGCAGGCCCGCAGACGCCCGCCCCCTGTGAGCGCGATACGACCCTCGTGGGTCACGACCTCGTAGCCGAATCCCCGGAGCATGCGCTCCGTGTGATCCCGGCTCGGCGCAGGTTCGTGAACCACCGTCTGGCCCGCGGCGTAAAGACCCGCGAACAGGATCGCGCTCTTGATCTGGGCACTGGGTACGGGCAGGACGTAGTCAACCCCACGCAGGCGCACGCCGCCCTGGATCACAAGCGGGGGCGTGCCGCCCGGGGCGGTGGCGATCCGTGCACCCATCTGCGCCAGCGGCTCGGCGATCCGGCGCATGGGTCGCCGCTGCAGCGACTCATCCCCGGTGAGCCCCGAATCGAAGTTCTGGGCCGCGAGGATGCCTGCCAGCAGACGCATCGCGGTGCCGGAGTTGCCCATATCGAGGATCCTGGCAGGAGCTTTCAGGCCGTCAACCCCGGCACCTGTGATCCAAAGCCGTCCGTCGCGAGGCCCCTCGATCGCAACCCCGAGGGCGCGGAAGGCGGCAACGGTGGCGCGCACATCCTCGCCCTCAAGCAACCCATCGACTACGGTCTCGCCGTCGGCGAGCGCGCCCAGCATCACCGCCCGGTGCGAGATGGACTTGTCGCCGGGAACCCGCACGCGCCCGGCAAGTGCGCCACCCGGCGCGATCTCATAGCGAATCACTGTATCCCTGGCCTCTGGTGAAATACGAAGTCCGGTACCGGGCGGGCCCTAAGACCGGTCTGCACAATCCGGATAGTTCGCGCGCAGCCTCTGGGCACGCGCGAAGATCTCGAACAGCCGCTCCTGGTCACCTTCCGCAAGCGCCCGCGAGAGGATGTCCAGACGGTCCCGATAGGCGGCGATGACCTGAATCAGCGCACGCGGATTATTGAGACAGATGTCACGCCACATGGCCGGATCACTGGCTGCAATGCGCGTGAAATCGCAAAACCCCGTGCCGGCAAAGTCGAGGAGGCTCGCCCCCTCCGGGAGATGCCCGTCATCATGATCCCCGAGGAGCCCCACCGCGCTGAACGCGAGGAGATGCGGCAGGTGGCTCGTCAGCGCAAGGATCTCATCGTGTTGCCGTGGATCCAGTGTACTGACGGTTGCGCCCACCGTCTGCCATAGGCGGGTGACCTGCTCGACCGCTGCGGGCTCGGTATCGGCAACGGGCGTCAGCACCGCGCGCCGACCGGTGAAGAGGTCTGGCCGGGATGCGCGCACACCCGACTGCTCGGCGCCTGCGATCGGGTGGCCGGGTACGTAACGGGGAAAATGGGCGCCGAGCGCAGACCGGGCCGCCGTGATCAGCACCTCCTTGACGCTCCCGACGTCCGTCACCACGACATCCCGGGAAAGACTGGGCGTGATCGCTTCGAACACCAGCGGCATGCTGCCGACAGGTGTTGCAAGCACGATCATGTCCGCGCCGCACGCCGCGCGCGCAGGAGAGGTCTCGCTGCGATCGATTACCCCGAGATCGAGCGCAAGATCGAGCTCCGCCGCGTCATGGCCGACGCCGATGATCTCGTCCACCATGCCTTCAGCCTTAAGGGCCCGCGCAAGCGATCCACCGATGAGACCAACCCCGATGATTGCCAACCGCTTTATGATCATCCCCGCCCCCAACAGCACCGCCGTTTTGTCGAAGACCGCGGATTATAGCCTGAACGTCGGGACGGGAGGCGCGCACGCTTGGTTCCCGTGAGGCATCCAGGTTCCAGTACGACGATGCGTGACTTGTGTGCCACCAGAAAACATAAACTTATTCAGGAGTGCGCCCACCGAGGATTCCCATGCCTCGGACGTGGGCCACAGGGGGGCGAGTATCGGACAGCCGCTCTTGTCACTACATACGCTTTGGAGACAATGCACGATGTACGGAAAATCGTCGCGGCACAGGCGACACCGACGCAAGAATCGGTCGTGTCCACCGCGGTGGCTCTATCGCGATATCCTTGCAGACGCCCAAAGCTGCCCAGAAAACAAGTCGCGGCGCAACACCATCCACTGAATTGTCAAACAGATAAAACCGATCGACCCGGGACGCAGCTTTCGCCGCCTGGATCATGGCGCCCCGGTAACGGCTCAAAATCTTTGGGATCGGGACATCATGTCCACCACCGAGCACCCGCCGGGCGACACGGGCGGCGTTCAATTCCGGGTTGTCCGTTCCGATGAAAAAGAGTCGGATAAAATAGCCGCGAGTCCGCGCCTGATTCAGGAACTCGAGCTTCTCCGGTGCGGAAAATACCGTTTCGAAAAAGAAGGATTCCCGCGCGGAGAGATAAGCGTAGCGCTGGATCTGCGCTTGCTGCGCCGCCCTTAGTGTGATGACCGGGTCGTTTTGATCGCCCAGTGACCGAGCCAATTCATCGGGGTTCAGAAAGCGATATCCGTGGAACCAAGAGAGACGTGCCAGTTCCTGCTTCAGAAAGGATTTACCGGAACCGTTCGGGCCTGCGATTATTCCGAGAACGGGCCGGCGCATGGCGCTTCTCGCCGTATCGCAGTCGCGATTTCTTTGTGCAAAGCAGATAAACGCTTCGCGGCACGGTCCTGCTCCTGCTGTGCTGCCAAGGTCAATCGCGCATCCAACGCGCTCAGAAACAGGATTTCCTGTTCCTCAGAGTCGAGGTTGTCGACGGCGCTCTTTTTGCGATCCCTTGGCATGTTTTTCAGTATAGCAACGGCCGCCTTTTGCGCGCAATCAGTGCGTTCACGCGGGGGCGCGATGGAAACGTGCCGACCGTAACACTGAGAAGATCGGATCGGCTGGAAGCGGGCTCGGGGTCTTGTTGGCGTGCCGTGCATCCTGCCGGAAGACCGAGGCGCGAGCGAGGACTCAGCCCGTTGCCTGGAGTTGCAGCCGCACCTGCGCAAGCGCAGCGAGAAACCGCTCGTTCTCTTCCGGAGTACCCACGGTCACCCGCAGATAATCCGGCATGCCGTAGTTTGCAATCGGCCGGACAATGACGCCTTCGCGCAACAGCGCCTGATAGGCCTCCGCGGCCCGTCGGATCCCGAACGTCAGAAAATTCGCGGCCGACGGGAGTACCGGATACCCAAGGCGCCGAAGTCCTGCCTCAAGCACAGACAGGCCCTGCCGGTTCCGTTCCTGGCAGAGCGCCACGAATGCATCATCCGCGAGCGCTGCGCGCGCCGCGACCTGGGCCGCAAGATTCACATTGAATGGCTGGCGCAGCCGGTTCAGAAGATCCGCCACCCGGGGATCGGATAGCGCATAGCCGACGCGCAGACCTGCGAGTCCGTAGATCTTCGAAAAGGTGCGCGTGATGATGAGATTCGGAAAACGCCTGAGCCAGGGCAATGTATCGGGATAATCCTTGCGCGTGACGTATTCCCGGTACGCCTCGTCGAGCACGACCGGTACATGCGCGGGAACCCGCTCAAGGAACGCCGCAAGCGCATCGGCACCAACGCACGTGCCGGTCGGGTTGTTCGGGTTGGCCACGAATACGAGTTTCGCGTCGGCTGCGGCCTGCGCCATCGCCGGCAGATCATGGCCGAATTCCCGCGCCGGCACCTCCTGGTGGCGGCCGCCGACTGCCTGCGTGACGAGTGCATAGACCGCAAACGCGTGCTGCGCATAGACAACCGTGTCACCGGGGCCGACGAAGGCACGTGCGGCAAGCTCGAGCAGATCGTTCGACCCGTTGCCGACAGTGACGGACTCGATGGCAACACCGAGCTTTGTCGCGAGCGCGCGGCGCAATTCCGTGGCGGCGCCGTCGGGATAGCGTGACCACGAGCCCGGATCAAATTGCGCGAGCGCCGCCAGCGCGCCCGGGCTCGGGCCCCATGGGTTCTCGTTCGATGCAAGCTTGATGGCATTGCGGATGCCGAGCTCGCGCTCAAGCTCCTCGATCGGCTTGCCTGGCTGGTAGGGCAGGATCTCCCGCACCGCCGCGCGCGCCGAGGACCAGAGATCACAGCTCACGCACGCGCCCTCGGGTAGGAGCCAAGGTACTTGAAAAACGCTACTGCGCGCTCAAGGTCCTGCAGGGCACGCGCGATCCGCCGCTCCGCGATATGCCCTTCAATGTCCAGGAAAAAGATGTACTCCCAGAGCCCCTGGCGCGCCGGGCGCGATTCGATGCGCGACAGGCTGATGTGTCGGCGGGCAAACGGAGCGAGTAGTGCCGCGAGGGCGCCCGGACGGTTTGAAGCGGAGAGAAGCAGTGTCGTCTTGTCATCGCCCGAAGGCGCCGGATCCTGCTCGCCGATGATGAGGAAGCGCGTGGTATTGTTCGGTTCATCTTCGATGTTGGCGGACAGCACCTCGAGCCCATAGAGCGCCGCGGTCGGGCGCGCCGCGATAGCCACGACGTTCTTGCGCGCACTCGCGAGCTGCACCGCCTCGGCGTTGCTCGTCATGGGGCGGCGCTCGGCGTTGGGCAGATGACGGTCGAGCCAGCCACGGCACTGCGCGAGCGCCTGGGGATGCGCCGCCACGACCTTGGCGCCCGTATGCAGGCGCCCGAGCAGACAATGACGGATACGTAGCTCAACCTCGCCACAGATCTTAAGCGGGGAATACATGAACCGGTCGAGGGTATAGCTCACGGCACCCTCGCTCGAGTTCTCTACCGGCACGATCCCGAAGGGTGCCTCACCCGACTCGACCGCCTGGAACACGCCGTCGATCCCTACCACCGGCACTGCCTCGACCGAATGACCGAAGTGTTTGAGCACAGCCTGTTCGGTATAGGTTCCCTCAGGGCCCAGGAACGCGATTCTGAGCGGACCTTCAAGTGCAAGACAGGCCGACATGATCTCGCGAAAAAGGCGCGTCATGTCCGCCATCGGCAACGGGCCCCGGTGTCTGGCCCGCACCTGCTTAAGCACCTCCGCTTCGCGTTCAGGACGGTAGAACGTCGACCGCGTACCCGTCTTTTCTGCGACCTTGACCCGCGCCACCCGCTGCACCAGCTCCGCACGGCGCGTGACAAGATCCTGGATACGGATGTCGATCGCGTCGATGCGGCTGCGCAATGCCCTGAGTCGCGTGCGCGCCGCCACGCGTTTCTTCAAGACCGCCAAGACCCGTCCTTCACTGGGGTTCCGGCACGAGACGGGCGCGCATCACACCCTTGATCGCGGCAACCCTCGCGCGTACCGGCTCCGGGATCGGGCTGTCGCAATCGACCAGGGTATACGCGAGGTCGCTCCGCGACTTGTTGACCATATCGTGGATGTTGAGCCCTGCCTCCGCCATCGCGGTCGAGATCTGTCCGACCATGTTGGGGACATTGGCGTTCGCCACCGCAAGCCGGTGGCGGGATTCCCGCGGGGCGGTCACATCAGGGAAATTGACCGAATTGCGGATATTCCCGTTCTCCAGGAAATCGCGGACCTGGTCCGCGACCATCACCGCGCAATTCTCCTCCGCTTCTGTCGTGGAAGCACCCAGATGCGGCAGTGTAATCACGTGTGGATGTTCCTTCATGAGATTCGTCGGGAAATCGCAGACATAGGCGTGGACCTTGCCGGCCTTGATCGCCTCGGCGATTGCGTGGTCATCGACGATCCCTTCGCGCGCGAAATTGAGCACTACGACGCCCTCACGGGCAATCCTGAGGCGTTCGGCGTTGATCATGCCACGGGTGGAATCGTTCAGCGGCACATGGAACGTGACGAACTCGACCTGACGCAGGAGTTCATCGACCGATCCGGCACGCCGGATCGATGAGGAAAGCTGCCATGCGCCCTCCACCGTGATCCCCGGATCGAAGCCGACCACGTCCATCCCAAGACCGATCGCGGCGTTCGCGACGAGACGTCCGATCGCGCCCAGCCCGACAACACCGAGCGTGCGACCCGGAAGCTCGAAGCCAGCGTAATCCTTCTTTCCGGCTTCGACCGCCTTGCCGATCTCGGCATCAGTGCCTGTCAACGAACGCGCGAACAGCCACGACTGGCAGATATTGCGGCAGGCGAGCAGCATGCCCGCAATCACGAGTTCCTTGACCGCGTTGGCATTTGCGCCTGGGGCATTGAATACCGGGATCCCGAGCGCGCTCAATTTCGGTACCGGGATGTTGTTCACGCCGGCGCCTGCACGCCCCACCGCCTGCAATGCAGGACCGGCGTCCATGGAGTGCATGTTGAATGAGCGCAGCAGCACGGCATCCGGATTTTCGATCTTGGAGTCCACCTGGAAGCGTTCCTTCGGCAGGCGCGCAAGACCCCGAGGCGAGATATTATTGAGTGTCAGTATCCGAAACATTTGCTAACCCTTCCTTTTCTGGAAATCCTGCATGAAACTGATCAGCGCGTCCACGCCTTCTTCGGGCATGGCATTATAGATGCTCGCGCGCATCCCCCCCACCGAGCGATGACCCTTGAGCTGCAAAAGGCCCGCCGCCTTGGCGCTTTTGAGAAACGTCTCATCGAGCGTCGACTCGATGAGCGTAAAAGGCACGTTCATCCAGGAACGATACTGCGGGTCCACGGGATTCCGATAGAAGCCTCCCGAACCGTCGATGGCCGCGTACAGCTTCGCTGCCTTGCGCTTGTTGCGGAGCGCCATGCCCTTGAGGCCATCCTGACGCTTCAGCCACTGGAAGGTGAGCCCGGCGACATACCATGCGTAGCACGGAGGCGTGTTGTACATCGACTGGTTATCCGCATGGACCTTGTAGTCAAGCATGACCGGCGTGCCGTTGGCGACGCCGCCCAAGAGGTCTTCACGCACGATCACCACCGTAAGCCCAGATGGCCCAATGTTCTTCTGTGCGCCGGCATAGATGAGCCCGAAGCGGGCGACGTCAAGCGGGCGCGAGAGGATGGTCGAGGAGGCGTCGGCCACGAGCGGCACATCGCCGGTCTCCGGGATCTCATGGAATTCGACACCACCGATGGTCTCGTTCGGCGTGTAATGGACATAGGCCGCCCCCGGATCGAGCCGCCACGACGCACGCTCGGGCACCGTCGTGAACTTCTGCGCCTCGGAGGTTGCCGCGACATTCACGGTGCACAGGCGTTTTGCCTGCGAGATCGCCTTCTTTGACCATTCCCCCGTATTGATGTAGTCGGCGCGCCCCTTTCCGCGCAGCAGATTGAGCGGAACCATGGCAAACTGCTGGGAGGCGCCGCCCTGCAGAAACAGCACCTTGTACCCGGAGGGAATCTGCAGGAGCTCCCGGAAATCGGCCTCGGCCTGCGCCGCGATCTCCATGAACTCCCGGCCCCGATGGCTCATTTCCATGACCGACATGCCGCTGCCGTGCCAGTCGAGCATCTCCTCGCGGGCCTGTTCCAGTACCGGTAGTGGCAACACCGCAGGGCCAGCGCCGAAGTTGTAGATTCTTGCCATGATTGTGGTCTCTCTTAAAAATAAGATTGATGACAAAAAGCGGGGGCTCTTGTAGCTCGATCGACCCCTAATGCACAGTGTCCGGCGTTGCCACACCCGCGTTCTCGGGCTCGTCGATCCGTTCGATGCCAGCGAGTTTCTCGCCCAGATCGAGACCGATCAGCCGCACTCCCTGCGTATTGCGTCCCGTGACCGAGATCTCGCGCGCATAGGTCCGGATCAGGGTCCCGCCGCTCGTGATCAGCATCACCTCGGACGATTCACGCGTGAGCGTTGCCCCGACCACACGGCCGTTGCGCTCGTTGACCTGTATCGAGATCACGCCCTGGCCACCGCGGCTATGGCACGGGTAGTCCGAAAGCGAAGTGCGCTTGCCGTACCCATGTTCCGTGGCGGTAAGCACCTCAGCCGCGGGGTCGCCTTCGCCGGCGATGATCATCGAGATGAGCCGCTGCCCGTCCTTCAGCAGGATCCCGCGCACGCCACGCGCGCTGCGTCCGAGCGAGCGCACGTCTCGCTCGCTGAAGCGGACCACTTTACCCCCGTCGCTGAAAAGCAGAATGTCATCATGCCCGGAGGTGAGACCAACACCCACCAGCCGGTTACCCGGCACGAGATCGATCGCGATGATCCCGCTCGTGCGCGGGCGGGAGAATTCGGGTAACGGGGTCTTCTTGACGGTGCCATCCGAGGTCGCCATGAACACATGCTTGTCCTGCTCGTAGACGCGCACTGGCAGGATGGCATTGATCTTTTCGCCGTCGACGAGCGGCAGCAGGTTGACAAGCGGACGCCCCTGCGCCATGCGCCCCGCGTGCGGGATCTCGTACACCTTGAGCCAGTAGACCTTGCCGTGACTTGAGAAACACAGCACCGTGTCGTGGGTATTGGCGATCAGGAGCCGCTCGACAAAATCCTCCTCCTTGACCCGCGTCGCCGATTTTCCTTTGCCACCGCGACGCTGGGCACGGTAATCACTCACCGGCTGCGCCTTGACATATCCCGCGTGCGAGAGCGTCACCACCATGTCTTCTTCCGCGATCAGATCCTCGACGCTCAGGTTCAGCCGGTTCTCCAGGATCTCTGTGCGGCGGGCATCGCCATACTGGTCGCGGACGGCAGTGAGCTCTTCACGGATGATCTTCATGAGCCGCTCATGACTCTCCAGGATATCGAGCAGATCATCGATCGTGCGCAGTACTTCGTGGTATTCGTCCCGGATCTTGTCGCGTTCGAGCCCGGTCAGGCGATGCAGCCTGAGGTCGAGGATCGCCTGCGCCTGTGTCTCGGTCATCCGGTATCCCGATTCGAGCAACCCATAGCGCGGGTCTGTCTGATCTCCCGGGCGCTGCCGCCCCGAGAGCAGCGCGAGAACGAGCGTTGCTGAAAAGGTGCGATTGAGCAGTGCCGCCTTTGCCTGCTGCGGATCACCTGATGAGCGGATCAACCCGATGACCTCGTCCAGGTTTTCGAGCGCGACCGCAAGACCCTCGAGGATATGCATGCGCTCGCGCGACTTTCTGAGATCATGGATGGTACGGCGGGTGACGACCTCCCGCCGATGCCGCACGAATGCCTGCAGGATCTCCTTCAGGTTCAGCAGCTTGGGCTGCCCGTGCTCAAGCGCGACCATGTTGATGCCGAACACGCTCTGCATCGCGGTCTGCTGATACAGGTTGTTGAGTACGACGTCGGCCACCTCGCCGCGCTTCAGCTCAATCACCATGCGCATGCCGGACTTGTCCGACTCGTCACGCAGCTCGGAGATCCCCTGGATCTTCTCCTCCTTTACGAGCTCGGCGATCTTCTCGAGGAGCCGGGCCTTGTTCACCTGATACGGGAGTTCGACGACGATGATGCTCTGCCGCCCGCGGCGCTCGTCGGTTTCGATGACCACGCGTGCACGCACATACACCTTGCCCCGTCCCGTTCGGTAAGCCTCACGGATACCATCAGCGCCATTGATGATCGCCGCGGTCGGAAAATCCGGGCCGGGTACGTGCTGCATCAATTCGTTGATGCTGATGTCGTCATTGTCGATCAGCGCGAGGCATGCGTTCGCCACCTCGTTCAGATTGTGCGGCGGGATATTGGTGGCCATGCCGACCGCGATACCGGATGAGCCATTCACGAGCAGGTTCGGGAGCCGTGTAGGCAGGATCGCCGGCTCGCGCTCGGAGCCATCGTAGTTGGGATTGAAATCGACCGTTTCCTTGTCGAGATCCGCGAGAAGCTCGTGCGCGATGCGCGCCATGCGGATCTCCGTGTAACGCATCGCCGCGGGGGCGTCGCCATCCACGGACCCGAAGTTGCCCTGGCCGTCAATCAGCGGATAGCGCATGGAAAAGGTCTGGGCCATGCGTACGATCGTGTCGTATACCGCGACGTCGCCGTGGGGATGGTATTTACCGATGACGTCGCCTACCACCCGGGCCGATTTCTTGTAGGCCCGGTTCCAGTCGTTACCGAGCTCGCGCATCGCGTACAACACCCGCCGATGTACCGGTTTGAGGCCATCGCGCACGTCCGGAAGGGCGCGTCCGACAATCACGCTCATGGCATAATCGAGGTACGACTGCCGCATCTCGTCTTCGAGATTGACCGGGATCGTCTCTTTGGCGAATTGTTCCATGGCGGGAAAAGAGGGTGGGCGTCCTTAGAGCGCTCTGCTTATTTATCCGCTTGGCCAGATGGCAGCTGCGTACGCGGAAACGGCCGTCATTCTAGCACGAAACACCCCGGCCCTGCACGGAATATCAGGACTTCGTCTGAAGGTGCGCGGCGATCCGTTCCAGGTCTGGTGCGTGGATCACGCCACGCTCGGTCACAAGGACGTCGACGAGCGCAGCCGGCGTGACATCGAACGCAGGATTAAAGGCTGCGGAGGCCGCCGAATGGCGCTGGCCGCGGAACGCAAGCACCTCCTCCACCGGCCGGTGCTCGATGGCGATAGCATCCCCATTCGGGGTCTTCGGATCAAAAGTGCTGGTAGGCGCCGCTACCATGAACCTTACCCCATGGTGACGCGCAAGCAGCGCAAGGGCGTATGTGCCGATCTTGTTGGCGACATCGCCATTGGCCGCAACCCGGTCGGCACCGACGATCACCCAGTCGACGCGCCGGCTCTTCATGAGATGGGCGGCTGCGCTGTCAGCCATCAGCATGACCGGGATCCCCTCCTGCTCCAGTTCCCAGCTCGTGAGCCGTGCGCCCTGCAGCCAGGGTCGGGTCTCACCCGCGTATACCCGCTCGATCCCCCCGGAACCCGCTGCGGCACGGATCACCCCGAGAGCGGTACCGAAACCCCCGGTCGCGAGCGCGCCCGCATTGCAGTGCGTGATGACGTGCGCGCGTGGCGGCAGCAGCTCGGCGCCAAAGGCGCCGAGCCGGCGGTTGCCGGCGATGTCTTCAGCATGGATCATCCGCGCGAGCGCGAGCAGCGCATCGGGCTCCGTCGCCCGGGGCAATGCCTCGCTCATGCGATCAACCGCCCAGCGGAGGTTGACGGCCGTCGGCCGGGCAGCGGCAAGGCGCTCGAGGTCGGGCGCGAGCAGCGCCTTCCAGCGGTCGGGGGATTGGGATGCGTGCGCTCGTGCGCCGAGCACCACGCCGTAGGCCGCAGCAATGCCGATCGCAGGCGCCCCGCGCACGACCATGTCGCGAATCGCGGCGGCCACAGCTTCGAGGGTCGTGATCTCGAGATATTCGAGTCGCTCCGGCAGCAGGCGCTGATCAATCAGCCGCAACCTGCCCCCGGTCCATTCGAGCGCACGGATGCGGTCGTAGGGAATCGTATCGGAGGGCGCATTCACGCGCCTACTTTATCACAGCCGCGCCTTTACCGGGCGTGCAGAACCTCTTCCAAGAATACGTTCGCGGAGCGCCAGGCTGCCTCCGCCACATCCGCCCGATAGCCTGGGCGATGCGCGTTCAGAAATCCGTGGCCGACGCCAGGGAATACAGACAAGGTGTAACGGTGGCGCGCAGCCGAAAGCGCCGACACGATACGCGCGTGCTCATCGGGCGCGATGGACATATCCTCGGCGCCATAAAGTAGCAGCAGCGGCGCACGCATGGCTCCGATCCGGTCCAGGAGCGGCACCCGTCCGAGATGATCCTCGACAGGCGCGATGCCGCCACCATAGAAGCATATCGCTCCCTGCAACTGCGCGGCGTGCATACTGTTTGCGAGAAACGCGAGCCGGCCACCCATGCACACGCCAAAGACTGCCAGTCGGGACTCATCGACGCGGGGATGCGCCTTAAGTGCCGCCAGCGCGCTCGCGGTATCCGCCATGGCTTCATCATCCCGGAGTCTGCGCAGCCGCGCGATCGCCTGTTCCCTTTGCTCCCGCGTGAATCGTTCGCCGTGGTAAAGATCGGGTGCAAGGGCAAAATAGCCTAGATCCGCAAGTCGCTGGCACAGCTCCTCTACGCTCTGGTCGATCCCGAATACTTCCATGAAAACAATCACTGCCGGGAGTGTTCCCGTCCCCTCGGGCGCAGCCCAGAAACCGCGCACGTCATCCCCGAGATCCAGCCATCCTGATCGCTGTGCCATACCTGCCTCATCGGTGCCGCGTCTCGCAGATGCCCGTCCGGCGACTTTGTTGGCCTGTGTCGGCAATCCGCATCCACCCACTGCCGCTACCGACAGTCAAGGGACATAGGATTGTATCTCGACAGCGGACCTCTGCAACCACACGATCCGGCCCGGCGTGGGGCAAAAAGTGCAACAGCGTGCACAAGACGCCGTTATCGGCTATATAATTCGTAGGCTAATTAATAGTAAACTATCTAAATATGATCTCAATTGCCGAAGAATTTGCGCGGCTGCTGCACGAAACCGCGCGCTCGTGGCGCCATGAGTTCGACCACCGCCTGCGACCGCTTGGCCTGAGTCAGGCCAAAGGCCTGGCCTTGATTCATCTCGCGCGCGCTGGCGTGCTGACCCAGAAAGACCTTGCCACGCGACTTGGTATTGAGGGCCCGACACTCGTCGGGCTCCTGGATCGCCTGAGCGCTGACGGGTGGATCGAGCGGCACGAAGCGGCGCATGATCGGCGCAGCAAAACGGTGAGCCTCACCGAAGGCGCGCAACCGGTGCTGAAGGAGATCAATCGCATTGCCGCTGAGTTGCGTACCGAGCTTCTCCATGACATCCGCGCAGATGCGCTCAGGTCCTGCAACGACATCCTCAGGCAGGTGCAGCAGCGCGCCACGGCTTTGACCCATCCCGGAGAGGATGGAAATGACACTTAAAGGGTCAGCACGCCGCAACCTGCTGCTGGCAGCCATTGGACTGCTCGCGGCGCTTGCCGGGCTCGCCTACTGGCGTTATGACCGCCGCTTTGTCAGTACTGACGACGCCTACATCGGTGCGCATGTCATTCGCATTGCCGCCCAGATACCCGGCGCGATACGCACAGTCGATGTGCGCGACAGCCAGGAGGTGCGGGCCGGCCAACTGCTCTTCACGATCGAGTCCCGTCCGTATGTGCTCAAGGTGCGCGAGGCACAGGCACTGCTTGCACAGGCGCGAGGGGCGTTGCGATCAGCACAGGCTCGACTCCAGGCAGCGCGGGCCGGGGCCTTGCAGTCGTCGATCGAGCTCGGGAACGCGGAGCACATGTTCCAGCGCACCGCGACCCTTGCGGCGCGGCATTACGTATCGCAGCAGGCGCTCGACAACGCCCGGGCACAGCTTGCCCGGATCAGGGCCGGCGCTGCGCTGAGCGAGGCGCGGTTGCGCGAATCCGAGATCACGCTGCGCAAGAAGGAGGGGGTCCCGGCGCGGATCCGCGCCGCGAAGGCGGAGCTTGCCGCCGCCGAGCTGGATCTTTCCTATACCCGGGTAAGCGCACCTTCGACCGGCATCATCTCGAATCTGAATCTGCGTCCAGGCAGCATCGTCACCCCCTTAGTGCCGCTCTTCGCACTCGTGGAGCAGGGAGACTACTGGGTTAACGCCAACTTCAAAGAGACCGATATCGAACACATCCGGGACGGCGATCCCGCAAAAATCGATGTTGACATGTATCCGGGGCACACGTTTCGCGGGCGTGTTGAAAGCATCAGCGGGGCAGCGGGAACCGCGTTTTCACTGCTCCCCCCTGAAAACGCGACCGGGAACTGGGTCAAGGTGACACAGCGCGTACCGGTGCGGATCCATGTACTGAACCCCGATCCGCGCTACCCTTTGCGGGTCGGCACCAGCGCGTCAGTGACGGTGCGGGTGCTCCGCTGACCCATTGGCCGGAGGATTTATGTATCGCTGCATCCTGCTCTGTTACAACGGGACCCTTGAGGGCCGGCGCGTCCTCAAGGAGGGTGCGGAACTCGCACGGCGTTTCGACGCCGAAGCGCACCTGCTTGCGATCAGCCGCATCGACACTGGTGCGCTTGCAGCCGATGCGCCGCTGCCAAACCTCAAGGACGCCATCGCCCGGATACTGGATGAAGGTGTGGTGCGCCTCAGGGGCATGGGGCTCGCGGCCACCGGGCATCTCGCCTTCGGCGAGCCAGTGACGGAGATCGATATCTGCGCCCGCCGGATCCGGGCGGATCTCATCGTCGTCGGCCACCGCCAGCGTGGGGCACTCGCGCGCTGGTGGAGCACCTCCACCGACGCGTCGCTCCTCGATCGGGCGCCGTGCAGCATCCTGGTTGCCATGAATGCGGTCCCCGATGGCTGATTCCCGCCGTCTGCTGATCAGCATCGCCGTCATGTCAGCAACCGTGATGCAGGTGCTCGACACCACCATCGTGAATGTCGCACTCCCGCACATGGAAGGCCAGCTCGGCGCAACACCGGAACAGATCAGCTGGGTGCTGACCAGTTATCTCGTCGCATCCGCCATCTTCATGCCGCTCACCGGCTACTTCTCGGATCGGCTCGGCCGGCGCCGATACCTGCTCATCAGCATTACAGGTTTCGTGATCTCCTCGATGCTCTGCGGGGTCTCCTTAAACCTTGGGGAGATCGTACTTGCACGCCTCATGCAGGGAATATTTGGGGCAGCACTGGTGCCGCTCTCGCAGGCGATCATGGTCGACACCTACCCCCTGAACGAACGCGGCAAGGCTATGGCAATCTGGGGCCTTGGGGTAATGGTCGGGCCGATCCTGGGACCAACACTCGGGGGTTACCTTACCCAAGTGCTGAGCTGGCGTTACACGTTTTTCATCAACCTCCCGGTCGGTATCCTGTCACTCGCGCTCGCGTTCCGGGTCGTGCCGGACACGCCGCGGCGCGCCCGGGACATGGACTGGACCGGCTTCGTGTTCCTGTCGCTTTTTATCGGCGGGCTCCAGTTCCTGCTCGACCGTGGCAACCAGGACGGCTGGCTGTCATCAAGCACCATCCGGATCGCCACCGCCACATCGGCATTAGGCCTCATGAGCTTTGTGTTTCACGCGCTCACCAGCAAGCATCGGCCGCTGTTCCGGCTTGGGCTCTTTCGCGACCGAAACTTCACCATTGCCAGCATTGTGCTCGCCATCTTCGGCCTCGGGATGTACGGATCGATGGTATTGCAGCCGATGATGCTCGAGAGCCTGCTGCATTACCCCACGCTCACGACCGGGCTTGCCATGGCGCCGCGCGGCATCGTGAGCGCTGTCAGCATGCTGGTCGTCGGCCGCCTGATCACCAAATTCTCCCCGCGGCTTCTGATCAGCGCAGGCATCGTATTCAGCACCCTCGGCAGCCTCGCCATGACCCATTACGACCTGCATATCGGAATCTTTACCGTCATCTGGCCGATACTGATCCAGGGACTCGGGCTCGGCATGATCTACGTGCCACTGTCGACCATCGCCTTCTCAACCTTGCCAAGCGCGGATTCGACGGAAGCAGCCGGCCTGTTCAGCCTGATGCGCACCATCGGTTCGTCGATCGGAATCTCGATTGTCACGACCGCGTTCACGCAGGAGACCCAGGTCGCCTGGAACCAGATGGGCGGCCATATCAACCCGTTCAATCCGGCGCTTCAGAGCTACCTCGCGCCGCTCGGCCTGACGCCGGACTCAACCGGTGGGGCTTTGGTGCTCGCGCATGAACTCGCCCGCCAGGCGGTGATGCGCGCTTTTATTGACAGCTTTATGCTGGTCGCGGTGAGCTTCGTGTTCATGCTCCCGCTGACCCTCCTGCTTAAGGGAGGCCCGCTCAAGGGCGGGGCTGAGGCAGCCGTGGCCGGCGAATGACGCCGCCCGGCGGTTGCATTACCATAGAGGCCACATGCAGACGATCGACAGTGTCATCGACGCCCGGTGGGTGATCCCGGTGGAACCGGCGCGGCGGGTGCTGGACCACCACGCGGTCGCGGTGCACGAGGGACGCATCATCGACATCCTGCCGAGCAGCGAAGTCGCCAAACGGTACGATCCGCACGAGCGCGTACCGCTTGCCACCCACGCCCTGATCCCCGGCCTTGTCAACACTCATACCCATGCTGCGATGAGCCTGTTCCGCGGCCTTGCCGACGATCTTCCCTTGATGAGCTGGCTGCGGGACCACATCTGGCCAGCCGAGGCCCGCTGGGCGAACCGCGAGTTCTGCCGGGACGGTGCGCTCCTCGGCGCGATCGAGATGCTGAAAGGTGGCGTCACCTGTTTCAACGACATGTACTTTTTCCCGGACGCGACGGCGCAGGCGGCGCGGGAGGCACGCATGCGCGCCTGCATCGGGCTCATTGTGATTGATTTCCCTACGGCGTGGGCGAAAACCGCCGACGAGTACTTCGCGAAAGGGCTCGATCTGAGGGACGACCTGCGCACGAGCGCACTCTTAAGCACCGCGCTTGCGCCGCACGCACCCTACACCGTATCCGACGAGGCGCTCACGCGGATACGCGTGCTCGCTGATCAGCTGGACCTGCCGGTTCACATGCACGTGCACGAAACCGCGGGCGAGGTCACGGACGGCGAGGCCGCCTACGGCGTCAGGCCGATCGCGCGCCTGCAGGCACTCGGTCTCATCTCGCACCGGCTGATCGCGGTGCATATGACACAGCTCGCGGAAGAAGAGATTGCGCTGCTGGCGCAGCAAGGGACCCATGTCGTTCATTGCCCGGAATCCAATCTCAAGACTGCGAGCGGGTTCTGTCCGGTGGCAAAACTTGATGCCATGGGGGTAAACGTCGCCATTGGCACCGATGGCGCGGCCAGCAACAATGATCTCGATCTCATGGGCGAAATGCGCACCGCCGCGCTGCTCGCGAAGGGCGTCGCAGGCGACCCTACGGTCGTCGCGGCGCACCGGGCACTTGCGATGGCAACGATCAACGGCGCACGCGCCCTGGGGCTGGAGGAGCAGATCGGATCGCTCGTGCCCGGAAAGGCCGCAGACCTCGTCGCCATTGATCTGTCGCACGTCTCGACGCAGCCGATATACGATGCCCTGTCACAGATCGTCTACTCCGCGTCACGTCACCAGGTCACCGATGTCTGGGTAGCCGGTCAACCTCTGGTGCGTGCCCGCCGCCTTGTGCACCTTGATGAGCACGCGATACTCGACCGGGCGCACGAGTGGCAGACGCGGATCGCGGAAGCGATGGCCGGCACGGCACGGGAGGGGATTGCCGGATGAGCAACGTGGATCCGAACGAGATTGCCCGGTTCGAGGAACTTGCCGAACGCTGGTGGGATGCCGATGGCGAGCTCAAATCCCTGCACGACATCAATCCGCTGCGCCTGGACTTCATTGAGCGCGAAGCCGGCCTCTCGGGGCGGAATATCCTCGACGTTGGCTGCGGGGGCGGCCTGCTGTCCGAAGGAATGGCGGCGCGCGGGGCCCGTGTCACCGGGATCGACATGGCCGCAAATGCACTTGCTGTCGCCAGGCTGCACCTCAAGGAGAGCGGCCATGACGTATCGTATGTACAGTCCCCGGCCGAGGAGTTTGCGAGACAGCATCCGGCAGCATTCGATCTCGTGACCTGCCTCGAGATGCTGGAACATGTGCCGGACCCGGTGAGCGTCATCCGCGCGTGCGCGACACTCGTAAAACCGGGTGGCGACGTGTTCTTCTCGACCCTCAACCGGACTCCCAGGTCGTGGCTCTACGCAATTGTCGGCGCCGAGTACATGCTCGGCCTGCTCCCACGCGGCACGCACGACTACCTGCGCTTTATCCGCCCTTCCGAGCTTGCCACCGCGGCGCGCGCAGCGGGTCTTGAGATCATCTCCGCGACTGGTATCCACTACGGACCGCTCACACGCCGGTACCGCCTCGGTCCCGGCCTCGATGTGAACTACCTCTGTCATGCCCGCCGCGTGGAGCCGTAAGGTCCGCGCGGTCCTGTTCGATCTGGATGGGACACTCGCGGACACGGCGCCGGACCTTGCGTTTGCGCTCGACACCCTGCTCATCGAGGAAGGCCGGCGGCCACTGCCTTATCCAGACGTGCGTGCGCAGGCCTCTCACGGCACCCGCGCCCTGCTTGCACTCGGCTTTGGCATCACCCCGAAGCATGCGGACTATGCGCGCCTGCATGCGCGTTTCCTCGAGATCTACAGCGCGCACCCGTTTGGGCGTACCACACTTTTTCCCGGGATGGACCAAGTCCTGGCGGGGCTCGCGCAGCGGGCAATCCCCTGGGGCATCGTCACTAACAAACCGTCCCAGCTGACGCAGCTCGTGGTGGCGGCGCTCGGGCTCGCACCGCACGCCCGCTGTATCGTGAGCGGTGACACAACCCCTTATCAGAAGCCACATCCTGAACCCATGCTGTATGCCTGCGTGCAGATCGGCTGTGCAGCGCCGACCTGCCTGTTCATCGGCGACTCCCAGCGCGACATTGAAGCCGGCCGGCGTGCCGCCATGCATACCCTGGCGGCACGCTTTGGCTATCTGCGCGCCGAGGATGATCCCTGTTCATGGGGCGCGGACGGCGTGATCGACACGCCCATCGAGGTGCTCGACTGGCTGGGTGAGGCCGGGTGAACCTCCTCGTACTTGCCAGCACTGCCGCAATTGCCGCCGTGGTTGGCTGGGCTGTGGCGTCCTGGCGGCATCAGCGGCGTCTGGGTGCGCTCGAGGCAGAGCTCACGCTCGAACGCACCCAGGCAAGGACCCTTGAGGACCGGTTCGCCCGGTTGTCACAGGACGCGCTTGAACGCAACCGCCATGCCTTCCTCGATCTCGCCACCGAAAAGCTTCGGGAGTTCCGGATGACGGCAGAACATGAGCTTGGCCGGCGCGAACAGGCGGTCGAACATATGGTGAAACCCATTCGCGAGGCTCTGGACAAAACCGAACAGCAGTTGCGCGCAATCGAGCGCGAACGTGTCGCGGCCTATGCCGGACTGTCTCAGGAACTGAAGACGCTGACCGAGACACATCGGATGCTCCAGGGTGAGACGCGGCAGCTCGCACAGGCGCTCAGGCAGCCGCAGGTTCGCGGCCGCTGGGGCGAAATGACACTGAAACGGCTCGCAGAGCTCGCCGGCATGGTCGAGCATTGTGATTTTTTTGAGCAGGAGTCAGTCCGCAGCGACGGCATCGACCTGAGACCGGACATGGTGATCCGCATGCCCGGGGGGCGTGAGGTTGTGCTCGACGCGAAGACTCCACTGGATGCCTATCTTAAGGCGCTAGAAACGACCGACGACAGTCATCGCGCGGACCAGCTCAGGCGGCACGCGCTTGCCATGCGCGAGCATGTCCGCAGACTCTCCGGCAAGGCGTACTGGAACCAGTTTGCCAACGCGCCGGACTTCGTGGTGATGTTTATCCCGGGCGACCAGTTCCTGGGCGCCGCACTCGACGCCGATCACCGCCTGCTCGAGGACGCGCTGGCACAGCAGGTCATCCTCGCCACACCGACCAGCCTGGTCGCGCTATTACGCGCCATCGCCTTCGGCTGGCGTCAGCGGCAGCTCGAAGAAAACGCCGGACAGATCCGCAAAACCGGGGAAGACCTCTATGCGCGCCTCGCAGTGTTCAGCGAGCACCTTGCCCAGATTGGCCGCGGACTCGAAAACGGCGTTAACGCCTACAACAACGCAATCGGCTCGTTCGAGCGCAAGCTGCTGCCCGGAGCACGCCGGTTTGTCGAAATGGGGGTCGGTGTCAAAAAGGTGATCGAGACGCCCGTGCCCGTGGAAACGAACCTGCGGAGTCCCGAAAAGCCCGAGCGGCCCCCCGAATCCTGACATCCGGTTGGCTTACACGTCCTCGCCGGAATAACGGCAACCCGCCGTGCAGGTTTCATGCACTACCACTTGACACAAGGACGGAAGCGACGACTTGAGCTCGCGCCAGATCCAGCGTGCCAAGTGCTCGCTCGTCGGGTTCTCGAGACCCGGGATCTCATTCAGATACCGGTGGTCGAGCCGTTCCCAGACCGGCGCAAATGCGGCCTTGAGGTCGGCAAAATCCATGACCCAGCCCTGCTCCGGGTGCAACGGCCCGCGGACATGCAGCTCGATGCGGAACGAGTGGCCATGGAGTCGGGCGCATTTGTGGGCCGGCGGCAGATGGGACAGCCGGTGTGCCGCCTCGATCTGAAAAATCTTGAAGATTTCCACGCGCAGCCCCGTTTGAATCCGGCGGATTCTAGCGCAATGGCCGACGCCCCGCACCCTTCCCGGCAGCAATCCGCTCGATCCCTCCGGGGAAATCACGGCCTCGGGGCCACAGAGGTGGAAGGACCATGAACGGCCGGTACCGATCCTGGCCCACAGGGCGCGCCACATGGTCCAAATCTTGCAATCTCTGCCATGGAGGTCGTCCCCATGACCGCGATTTCAGAACAGGATCAGATCTTATTCTTCAAGGCGCGCGCGTCGCGTTACGCCCTGTACGGTGTACTCATCGCGGGCGCAAGCGTCGTGCTCGCGACGTTGCTTGTGAGCTACGTGATGCAGGGCGGTGTCTCCGTCGACGGCATCATTGCTGGACAGCATTCGAATATCGCCCTGAGAGTGCTGGATGTCATGCCGTTCCTCTTTGCCGCATGGGGTCAGTACGCCGGCCGGAACATGGCGCAGGCTGCCAGCCGGATCGTTACCGACCGCCTTCAGGGGCTGCGCAAGGCACTGGTCCAGGCGAACTCCGACAGCCAGGCAAAGAGCACTTTCTTCTCAAAAATGAGTCATGAGCTGCGCACTCCGATGAACGGCATCCTTGGCACCTCGGAGCTGCTCTCAGCGACCGAGCTTTCCGACGAGCAGCGGCGCTATGTGCGTCTGGTCCAGCTGTCCGCCCAGTCGCTGCTCAATATCGTTAACGACCTGCTCGACTTCTCGAAGATCGAGGCGGGCCATCTGAAGCTCGAACAGATCGAGTTTGACATCCATGAGTGTCTGGAGGCCCCTGTGGCCCTGCTGCAGCAGCAGGCGCGGCTCAAGGGGCTGAATCTCACCGCAAAGATAGATCCCTCGCTGTCAAAGACACTCCTTGGGGACCCTGGGCGGCTGCGGCAGATCGTCATCAACCTGATCGGGAATGCTGTCAAATTCACGCATCAGGGCGGGGTACAGGTGAAAGCGGCTCCGATCGCCGAGACAAAGAGTGCGTTGACAGTCCGCATCGCCGTTTCAGACAGCGGGATCGGCATCAGCACGGAAGCGAGGCAACGCCTGTTCCAGCCTTATGTGCAGGCAAAAGCGTCGACCGCACGTGAATACGGCGGCACCGGCCTCGGGCTTGCGATCAGCAAGGAACTGACTGAGGTGATGGGCGGTCGCATCGGCGTAAGCAGCGAGGAAGGCCACGGCAGCACGTTCTGGATCGAGATTCCCTTCAAGAAGGCGAAAACACAGGCTCCCAAGATACGCAAACTCCCGCTCGCAGGGCGCCGGATCCTGATCGCGCACGCACCCGCCGCTGCCGAACCCTGGGTCGCACAATACCTTACGGCACTCGGCATGGAGGTGGAGCAGACCACCGAAGGACACTATGCGCGCGCGCGTCTGGCTGAAGCCGCAGAGCAGGGGCGTCCGTTCGACATAGCCCTGATCGACCTGTTTGTCTCCGGCACTGGTGGCGAGGATCTGGGCGCCGCGATCAAGGAGGCGCCTGCGCTCGCGGACATTGCCCTGCTCATGATCACCTCCGCCGGCCAACGCGGCGATGCGTTACGCGCCAAGGAGATCGGCTTCGCCGGCTATCTCACGCGCCCGCTCACCAAGCATCTGCTGGCAGCCGCGCTCGGGCGCGCCTTGAGCCAGAAGGTTGACGGATCGCCGCAACCAGAATTCATCACCAAGTACACCCTCGGCGCGCAATCGCCCCGCATACTGGTCGTCGAGGATTCGGCGATCAATCGCGAAATTGCGCTGCACGCGCTCGCGCCCCACGGCTACCTGCTAGACTTCGCGCGTAACGGGGCCGAGGGCATCAAGGCGGCGCAAACACAGCGTTACGACCTGCTACTCATTGATCTGCAGATGCCGGTAGTCGATGGCCTCAAGGCCACCGAGGAGATCCGCGCCCTGCCAAATCGCGATGAACAGGGGCCAATCGTGATTCTGACCGCTGGTACGACCGAGGAGGTGCGCGAGCAGTGTCTTTCGGCTGGCGCGGCCGACGTGATCATCAAGCCACCCGGCGCCGACATGCTCGTTGCGGTTGTCGAGCGCTTCCTGAAACCGGGGACCGAAACCCAGGTAGTCGCAACACCGCCGACGCGGCTATCGTCTGATCCCGCATTCGCACGCGTGTTTGTCAACGAGGCCGACGGCCGCATCGCATCCCTGCGGACCGCGCTTGCGAAGGCGGATGGCGAGACTGTGGCACGCGAGGCACATACGCTGAAGAGTACTGCGCTGCACTTCGCGGCGGCGGACTTGAGCGATACCGCTTCCCGTGTGGAATCACTTGCCCGCGCGGGACAACTTGTGCAGGTTCAGGCGATCGTGCCCGATCTCGAGATGTACTACGGAGAACTGCGCGCCCAGCTTGTGGATTGAGCGCGCCGCCGGCCTGGTCTTGCCTGTATCACGGGCATACGCAAAGGGATACCCGCACAGATTCCTGGCGTAATCCTTGTGCACGCCGTCAGGCGCGGGTCGCGCGCCCTTTGAGATCACAGAGACGGCTGAGCGCCGGCAACGTGACCCGATCGATCGGCTGGTCTTCCCACCCGCCCGCAAACACCCGACAGGCGCGACCCGGCTCGCCGAGATCTGACAGGACGACCGCGGCCCCTTTGAATGACTGCGCGCGGGTGTAGTCGTTCACCGTGACCACGGTGGCAAGGCCCGCACCGAGTGCCGAGGCAAGACCGTTTTCCGAATCCTCGAATGCCACGCACGAGTCGGGCGGAAGGCGGAGCGCCTTCAAGACATGATGGTAGATGTCGGGCGCGGGCTTCTTGGCCGGCACGATGTCGCCGGCACCGATGGCGGCAAACCATTCGTTCCATGAAGGCCCAAGCGCCCGGCCAAGAAGCGCACGCACGTTGTCCGGCGTCGTCGTGGTCGCGATCGCAAGCCTCACCCCTGCTGCCCTGGCCTCGGTCAGCAACCGCCGCACCCCGGGACGCAGGGGAATCCCCTCTTCCTCGATCAAGGCGGCATACTCTAGTGTCTTCAGGCGATGCACTTCCTGCACCAAGGCATTGTCGACCGGCTCTTTGTGGTAGCGCTCGGTGTAATGCCGGATGCGCTCCTTGCCGCCAGTGACTGCCAAGAGCGCCCCGTAGAGCGGAACATCCCATGTCCAGTCGAGCCCGACCCTTGCAAACGCCCGATTGAACGCAACCCGGTGACCGTCGCGCTCGGTATCGGCGAGCGTTCCGTCGACATCAAAGACCAGCGCCTGAAGCGGCATCACCTTCACCCCTTTGTTTATAAAGATACATTGAAAGCATTAACCGATTTCGGCTGGGGCTTCCAGTGCCAGGAACAGGCGTTCGAAAGGCATGAACACCTTCCGGCGCCCCCCATCCGGACCCGAGATCGAACGACATCCCCCCCGCCCAAGGGTCACTTTGTTGCACGGCGCGACCCTTTTTGGTATAGATTCGCGCTTAATTTTTCAGGGCCGCGCGCCCGAGCAGCAGGAGTCAGTATGCCCGTAAGCAAAAAAAAGGAATCTCCAGCCAATCTGGTGCACGGAATCAAACCGTATACCGAACGGAACGGCGAAGAATACATGAACAAGAAGCAGATGGACCATTTCCGGTCGATCCTGCTTTCCTGGAAACAGGAACTCATTGAAGAAGTCTCACGGACGGTCCATGCCATGCAGGATGAGACCGCGAACCATCCGGACCCGAACGACCGCGCGAGCCAGGAAACGGATATGTCGATTGAGCTGCGCAATCGCGAGCGCGAGCGCAAACTGATCCGGAAGATCGACGAGGCACTCGGGCGCATCGATGCCGACGATTATGGGTTCTGCGAGAGCTGTGGCGTCGAGATCGGGGTGCAGAGGCTCGAGGCGCGCCCGACCGCGACCTTGTGTATCGACTGCAAGACACTCGACGAAATCCGCGAAAAACAGATGGGATAGAGATAAAGACAGGGGGGTCTCCCGGCCCCTCTACCTTTTCCGCGCCACTTGTTTACCCTCCTCATCCGTAACTGCCGCATCGTCCAGCCGGACGCCTCGATCATCGAGGGCGATATTGCCTGCCGCGATGGCCGCATCGAGCGGATCGCCCCGGCCATCGACGCTGCGGCCGGGGAAACCGTGGAGGCGCAGGGACGCCTGCTGCTCCCTGGAGCCATTGATCCTCAGGTCCATTTCCGGGAACCGGGCCACGAGCACAAGGAGGATCTCGCGAGCGGATCACGGGCCGCGGCACGCGGCGGCATCACAAGCTTTCTCGAGATGCCAAACACAATGCCACCCACGATAACCCAGGCGGCGCTCGACGATAAGCTCGCGCGCGCCGCGCGCGGCTCGGTCGTGAATTACGGGTTCTTTGTAGGGGCAACGGCGACCAACGTGGACACGCTTGAACAGATGGCGCCGGCATGCGGCATCAAGGTATTCATGGGCGCAAGCACCGGGGATCTGCTGGTCGACCGCCGCGAGGATCTTGAGCGCATCTTCGCCACCGGACACCGCCTGATCGCGGTGCACGCGGAAGACCAGGCATGCATCGAGCAGCATCGCGCACTGTTTGCGGACAGGCGGGATCCGGCGTCACATTCTGACATCCGCCCGGCGGAGTGCGCGCTCAAAGCCACGACGCTCGCGCTGGAACTCTCGAAACGCTACCGCCGCAGACTTCATATCCTGCACGTCTCGACCAAAGAGGAGGTGGCGCTTCTGCGCCGCGACAAGCCCCCATGGGTGACGGCCGAGGCCGTACCAAACCATCTGTTCCTGAACCGTTCTGACTATGAACGCCAGGGTGCCCGGGTGATCATGAATCCTCCAATCCGCGACCACGAGGACAATGAGGCGTTGTGGGCCGCGCTGCAGGATGGTGTGCTCGACTTCATCGCCACGGACCATGCACCCCATACGCTTGAGGAGAAGCAGGGCTGGCCGGCGCCATCAGGGATGCCTGGCGTGGAAACCTCGTTACCGCTGATACTCACGGAGTGGCGCGCGGGTCGCTGTACGCTCGCGCAGGTGTTGCGCTGGATGTCAGCATCCGCAGCGGATGCCTATGGACTCATTGGCAAAGGCCGCGTCGCGGAAGGGTTTGACGCCGACCTGACCCTGGTCGATATCGACCATATACGGGTGGCACGCGATGCCGACATGATGACCAAGGTGCGCTGGACACCCTTTGATGGCCGCGCCTTGACAGGGTGGCCAGTACTGACGGTCGTTGCGGGGCGTGTCGTATTTGACGGTGAACAAATCCGCCCAGGCGTGCGCGGGCTGCCCCTGCGCTATGCGCCGAGACCCAACGGGTGATCGAAACTCTCGGCGCTGCACTCCTGGCGATCATTGGTCGCTGGGGTTACGTGGGGTTGGCGCTGCTCATGACTTTTGAAAGCGCATGCATCCCGCTGCCCTCCGAGATCATCATGCCGTTCGCAGGTTACCTCGTCTTTACCGGTGCCATGAGCATCACCGGCGCGACTCTTGCCGGCACCGCCGGCTGCGTAATCGGCTCACTCATCGCCTATGCAATCGGGGCTGGAGGCGGCCGGACATGGCTTGAACGCCACGGCCGTTACCTCCTCATCCAAAAAGCCGATCTCGATTGGGCGGACCAGTGGTTCACACGCCATGGTGATGCCACCGTGTTCGTAGGCCGTCTGCTGCCGGTCGTGCGCACATTCATTGCGCTACCGGCCGGCGTGTCCCGCATGAACCGCGTGCGTTTTGTCCTTTATACGGCGGCAGGCTCTGTCCTGTGGTGTCTCGGGCTTGTCCTGATTGGCGCGCACCTGGGGCAGAAATGGCGGTCACTTGCGCCCTATTTCCACCGTTTCGACGTGCTGATCGCAGCCCTTGGGGTGCTCGGCGTCGTGCTCTACGTGCGTCGACACTGGCGCTAACTGTTTGAAAGGACCGCACCTGTCGGCTATCTTTGGATGGAGCAGGGGTTTTGTGCACGATCCAGGTGATTTCCAGACCACAAATATTAATTGCGGACGACTCACGGGTGATCCGCAAAGTGATTGCCCAGATTCTCAAGATCGATTTTGACCTGATCGAGAAAGAGGACGGCGAGTCTGCATGGGAAGCGCTGCAAGACGATACGATCGACGTCGTCATCACCGACGTGGAGATGCCCCGGCTGGACGGATGTGAACTACTGACGCGCCTGCGCGCGTCTGAACGTCCCATACTGCGGGACATGCCCGTGATCGTCATCACCGGGGCCGATGATGAGGTGACGAAGAACCGCGCCTTCGAATGCGGGGCCACGGACTTCATCATTAAACCGATCGACCGGGTTCAGCTGCTCGCACGCGTGCGCGGCCAGGTGAAACTTGAACGGGACAACCGCCGCCTGGCAGTGATCGCGGCATCGACGATCGAGGACCCGGAGACCGGGATCAGCAATAAGCGCGGCCTGATGCAGCGCGGCGCGGCTGATTTCGCATACGCGCGCCGCCACGGCACTACGCTTGCCGCCGTCCGGTTCAACGTCTCTGTTCGAAATGGCGATCTGGCGAAGATCAGCCTGCTGTTCCGCACCCGCATCCGCCAGGAGGACACGCTCGCCCATCTCGGAAACGGCGCGTTTGCACTGCTCTCACCCTGCACCGATGCTGACGAGGCTATGCTTTTGTCGGCACGGCTCCAGAGAGAGCTTGCAGCGCTGCAATCGCCTCAGGCGCATCTGACCCGGTACGGCATGGTCAGTCTTGGTGAAGCGGATAAAGATATCAGCGATCTTCTCCTCGGCGCCGAGCTCGCGGCCACGCCTCGGGACGTGACCACCACGACCGAATCTACCCCATCCCCACCAGTTCCTGACTTCCCCCTTGAGACACCGGATACCGAACGGTCACCCGGGGACGGCCTGTTGGAGGGCATCGTGCTTGAACCCGCGTCAGAGTCCGCAGTGACCGACAGGACCACAGACACGGCCCACGCAGACGATGGTCCTGCGCATGGGCCCGTCCCGTCACTTGACGCCGCACTCGATATGCTCCGGCAAGGTCGTTTCGATGCGCTGCGGCCACACCTGCATGCACTCGCGCTGCAGTCACTGCCGCTTATTGAGCTTTGCAACAGCGCATATAACCTTGGGCTGACGGTAGTCATCCGCTCGCTGCGGGACCGGCTCTCCCGACGGTCGGACAGCGACGCCTGACCTCCTCCCCGGTCTGAAGTCTGGAGGTTCCGGCGGCGCTACGCACGAGCCGACGCATCCGAAACCTGGGCCCTGGCTCGTACGGTTCTCCGTGTGCGGTGGACTCCGGCCAACGGGTACAGCCACGCCATCCCTTTCGCCTATGTGCCGCATTTGCCTGAAAGAGTGCAACCGGCTATAAAATAGGCCTTGACACCGGCGTCGGCCGGTACACGGGAGGAGACAATGACCGCGCCCCCTGTTACACCGTTCCGTGCCCGCCTGCAGGGCCATTTTGTGAGCCTGCTGAGCTGGGAACATCTGACGTCGTTCTGGGACATCCTGCTTGCGCGTGCAGATGCCGGCTGGTATGTGTATGCCGTGGGCGAGGAGATACCGGTCGCACCCCGCACGGCAGAGCAGATCACGCGTTTCGTCCGCGAGGTCGATATGCTGCTGCACCGCGACCACGATGAGGATTACTGTGGCATCGTCTATACCGACAGTCGCACGGAACCAACCCTCGTCAAGATCTTCGATCCCAACAACCTGGGAAGTTCGTGCGGTTCCAGCAAGAACCCGCCACCACCCCGGTGGATCCTCAGTCTGCAGGCGCCCGAAGCCCTGGATTCAGGCAGCACGGTTCCGGAAAGCAGACGGCGCTGGTGGAACGCGCTGTGGGTACAGACCTGAAGTACTGACTCACAAACCCGCCGGCCGATATCCGCATTCAAAGGAGTGGCACATGAAGGCTGACCCGGCGACAGAAGCAGGCCTGTTAAAACCGGAGAACATCGAGTCTTCCCTGCAGGAAAACCGCACCTTTCCGCCTCCTGCCCAATTTTCGGGACACGCACGCATCCAGTCAATGGAGGAGTACGAGACCCTGTGCCACGAAGCAGAACAGGACTACGAGGGGTTCTGGGCACGCCGGGCGCGTTCGGAGATCGAGTGGCGACAACCGTTCTCCCGGACACTGAACAGCGAACACGCACCGCAATACTCGTGGTTCGAGGACGGCACGCTCAATGTCTCGGTCAACTGTCTAGACCGTCATCTGGCCACCCGTGGGAACCGCGTCGCCATCCTCTTCGAGGGCGAGCAGGGAGACGTGCGACAGCTGACATACTGTGAACTGCATGCCGAAGTATCACGGTTTGGAAATGCCCTGAAAGCACTCGGTGTGTGCTCCGGCGACCGGGTGGTCATCTACATGCCAATGGTGCCTGAAGCCGTCATCGCGATGCAGGCATGCGCCCGCATCGGTGCGATCCACTCGGTGGTCTTTGGCGGCTTCTCTGTCGAATCGCTCAAGGACCGGATCGAGGATGCGGGCGCGAAAATCGTAATCACAGCGGATGGTGGCCATCGCGGTGGCAAAATAATCCCGCTCAAGGCGACCTGTGACGAAGCGCTTGCCCATTCCTGCCCGACGATTGAGCATGTCATCGTTCTCAAACGCGCAGGAAATAAGATCACCATGGCCCCGTGGCGCGACGTCTGGTGGCACGAGACAATCGCCAGCCAGTCCCCGGAGTGCGCGCCTGAGTGGATATCGAGCGAGCATCCGTTGTTTCTGCTCTACACATCCGGATCCACCGGAAAACCTAAGGGCATACAGCACGCGAGCGCCGGCTATCTGCTCGGTACAATCCTCACCATGAAGTGGGTATTCGACATTCGTGCAGACGACGTCTTCTGGTGCACAGCTGACGTGGGCTGGGTGACTGGCCACAGTTACGTGGCTTACGGGCCGCTCGCCTGTGGTGTCACACTGGTGATGTATGAGGGGGCACCGTCAGTGCCGGACTACGGCCGCTTCTGGGCCGTGTGCGAGCGGCACAAGGTGAGTGTGTTTTACACCGCGCCGACTGCGATTCGTGCACTCATCAAGCACGGTGAGGCCCTGCCTAAACGGTATGATCTGTCGTCGCTGCGGCTACTCGGGACTGTCGGTGAGCCGATCAATCCGGAGGCCTGGATGTGGTACCACCGGGTCATCGGTCAGGGCCGCTGCCCAATCGTGGATACCTGGTGGCAGACCGAGACGGGAGTACATATGATTGCGCCACTGCCAGGCGCCACGCCCCTGAAACCTGGATCCTGCACCAAGCCCCTGCCCGGGATCGCCGCCGACGTCGTGGATGAGCACGGAGTGTCCATTACCCAGCCGGACCAGGGCGGGTACCTCGTGATCAAAAAACCCTGGCCATCCATGCTGCGCACGATCTGGGGGGATGCCACGCGCTATCGTGATACCTACTTTCCCAAGTTTGGAGGTCGCTACTACCTGAGCGGTGACGGCGCGCGGCGCGATGCGGACGGCTATTTCTGGATCATGGGCCGGGTCGACGATGTCCTCAAAGTCTCCGGGCACCGGCTCGGGACAATGGAGATCGAGTCGGCGCTGGTCGCGCATCAGAAGGTGGCGGAGGCAGCGGTCGTAGGACGTCCAGACGAAGTCCGGGGCGAATGCGTCGTGGCCTTCGTTGTGGTCCGGGGCGCGAGACCTACGGGGACAGACGCTCAGGAACTTACCCATGAGCTCAAGGAGTGGGTGAGCCATCAGATCGGCCCGATTGCGCGGCCTGAAGAGATCCGCTACGGCGACAACCTCCCGAAGACACGCTCTGGAAAGATCATGAGACGGCTGTTGCGCGCGATCGCCCGCGGGCAAACAATCGAGGAAGACGTATCCACTCTCGAAAACCCCGAAATCGTGCGCCAGCTCGCAGAACCGCGATAATGCCCGCGGTCACCACGACCTGCCTGCAAGAGACCTCATGCCACTGCGAGGATTGGTCTAGCGCTGCCGGATCTTCGCCACGTATTTCCGGACGATTTCCGCAGCGCGCAGATTGACGTCGGCGTCCATTTCGAGCTGCAGCTTTTCATTTCCCGGGGGAAGCCTGGGGATCACGATTGTCCGTGCGCTGGTCGCCCCCCGCATACACCCCGTCATCCGGCACATCCCGCCCTTCATACAGGCCCCGGCCATACCCATACCCGTCGTCCCGCCCTTGGACATCCCGTCTCCGCTCATCGCGGACATCGGGCGGTGCAGGTCCGCCGCCGCGCCCTTCAGCGGCAACACCGCGCCGACCGCGAGAACCCCGATCAACAATGACCGTATCATGTGCCCTCCATGACCGGGAATTGGATCATCGGCCAGTTCCGGTCATCTCTACAATACTTTTTCTTCCTGCCCGATTGCCTTCATGCTCAGGCGAATACGGCCCTGCTTGTCGACTTCGAGCACCTTGACGCGAACGCTATCTCCCTCGGAAAGCTTGTCGCTCACGTTCTCGACGCGCTCATTGGAAATCTGGGAGATATGCACGAGCCCGTCCTTGCCGGGAAGGATCGTCACGAAAGCGCCGAAATCCATCAGCTTCGCGACGCGACCTTCGTATACCATACCTACCTGCACCTCAGCGGTAATCTGTTCGATGCGGCGGCGCGCTTCCTGTCCAGCAGAGTTGTCGATCGACGCAACCTTGACGGTACCATCATCCTCGATATCGATAGTCGCGCCTGTCTCCTCGCACAGCGCCCGGATTGTCGCGCCCCCCTTGCCGATCACGTCGCGGATCTTCTCCGGATTGATCTTAAAGGTGATGATGCGCGGCGCGTAATCCGACATCTCGGAACGCGGTCCCGGGACCGCTTTGCTCATGATCCCGAGGATATGCATCCGCCCTTCACGCGCCTGCTTGAGCGCGGTCTCCATGATCTCGCGGTTGATCCCCTCGATCTTGATGTCCATCTGCAGCGCAGTGATGCCTTCCGTGGTTCCCGCAACCTTGAAATCCATGTCACCGAGATGGTCCTCGTCTCCGAGGATATCGGTCAGGACCGCAAACTGATCGTTATCCTTTATAAGCCCCATGGCAATGCCCGCAACCGGCGCTTTGATCTTCACCCCTGCATCCATGAGCGACAGGCTCGTACCGCACACCGTGGCCATGGAACTTGAGCCATTGGATTCTGTAATCTCGGATACGACGCGCAGCACGTACGGGAACTCCTCCATGGTCGGAAGCACGGCCATGATGGCGCGCTTCGCGAGCCGACCGTGGCCAACCTCGCGCCGCTTGGGGCTGCCCACACGGCCGATTTCCCCCACGCAGGAAGGCGGGAAATTGTAGTGCAGCATGAACGGATCCTTGCGTTCACCCTCCAGGGCATCGATGATCTGGGCATCCCTGCCAGTACCGAGCGTTGTTACCACCAGAGCCTGGGTTTCGCCCCGGGTGAACAGCGCTGATCCGTGTGCTCGCGGCAGTACGCCCGTGCGGATCGTGATGGGACGCACCGTTGCGCGGTCGCGTCCATCAATACGGGGTTCCCCGGCCAGAATGCGGCCGCGCACAACCTTCTTTTCAAGGGCCGCAACCGCCCCCTTGATAGCGTCGGTCTCGGCTGCAGGCATGACATCTGTGATGAGCTGGCGCATCACATCGTCGCGAATCTCCGCGAGACGGTCCTGGCGCGCCATCTTCTCCTGGATCCGGTACGCCTCGCGCACCCGGGTCTCGGCAGCAGCTGCCACCCGATCCTGAATCCCCGTATCCTTCTCTGGCGCCTTCCAGTTCCACGGCTTTACACCCGCTTCGGTGGTCAGTTCTCGTATTGCCTTGATCACGACCTGCATTTGCTCGTGGCCAAACAGGACGGCACCAAGCATGACGTCCTCGGGAAGCACCTTGGCCTCTGATTCGACCATGAGCACTGCCTTCGCCGTACCTGCAACCACAAGGTCAAGATCTGAAGGCTCGTTGCGGCTCGGATTCAACAGATACTGACCATTCTTGTAACCGACCCGTGCGGCACCGATCGGGCCATTGAACGGCAGACCCGCGAGACAGATGGCTGCAGATGTGCCGATCATGGAGACGATATCGGCATCGATCTCCGGATCACTCGACATGACCGTAGCGATCACCTGAACCTCATTTGTGAAACCTTTCGGAAACAGTGGTCGGATGGGACGGTCAATCAGGCGGGACGTGAGGATCTCTTTTTCTGAAGGGCGGCCTTCTCGCTTGAAGAACCCCCCAGGAATGCGGCCGG
The DNA here is from genome assembly GCA_021777335.1 of Pseudomonadota bacterium. GTDB lineage: Bacteria > Pseudomonadota > Gammaproteobacteria > Acidiferrobacterales > Acidiferrobacteraceae > JAJYDT01. The sequence continues at coordinate 39,907 of JAJYDT010000013.1, forward strand.
CGGCGTACGTTCGTTCCTGGTAGTCAACCGTCAGCGGGAAAAAATCCTTGCCTGATTCACTCTGTTTTGCGGCTACCACCGTGACGTGCACGACGGTATCCCCCATGCTGACCATCACCGCTCCGTCGGCCTGGCGCGAGATCTCGCCGGCCTCAAGTTTGATCGCGTGCTGGCCATACTGAACGGTCTTTGTGATCTTGCTCAATGCTGATTCCTCGGTGTTGTTTCTCGAAACGTTTATTTGCGCAGTCCGAGGCGCGACACCAAGGTGCGATAGCGGTTCCCGTCAACACGCTTCAGGTAATCGAGAAGTTTTCGACGCTTGCTCACCATGCGCAGAAGCCCCTGACGCGAATGATGGTCATGGGCATGTGTCTGAAAGTGCCCTGACAGTCCTTCGATGCGCGCCGATATCAGCGCCACCTGTACCTCTGGAGAGCCGGTGTCATTAGGATCAACTCGATACTGCTGAATGATGCGTGCCTTCTCTTCGGCATTCAACGCCATTTCTGGACTCCTCTCGCTTCCATTTCTGGATTCCCCTCACTTCATTAAGCGGGTCATTTTAACCGTGCTGCGCCGCCGGCTCAACCAACGAATGTTCATTCGCGGAAAGCATCCGTCGCGGACGTACCTGCCCGTCTGGCTCAAGCCAGCCGACACCAAGAAAGCGATCTGGCTGTTCATAGAGCCGAACCCACCCGGACTCGCCCCCTCTGACGACCGCCACAGCCTGGCCGAGCCCGACCCGGTAGGCCTCAGGGGCGGCAAGCCGCACTGCGGGCAAGTGGGCCAGCAACCTATCGGCCGGCAGCAGCAACCGGTCGTCTGCACCGTCCCGCACCGCCCGATCGACCTCGTCGACAGATACCGCCTGATCAATGGAAAACCCGCCCACTGCCACCCGGCGCAGAGCTGTCACGTGCGCGCCGCACCCAAGGGCGCGACCCAGATCATGCGCGATTGAACGCACATAGGTCCCTTTGCTGCACTGGATCAACAGTTCCATCCGGTCCCCGGAAAAATCAATGAGATCAAGTCTGTGTACCGTTACCGGTCGCGGATCGCGCACCACCTCCTCGCCCAGGCGTGCGCGCCGATAGAGCGGCTGCCCTCCCTGCTTGATCGCGGAGTACATCGGTGGCACCTGGAGGATGCGTCCGCGGAAGGCGTGAAGCGCCTCCTCGACTGCCGAACACGGCAACCTGACCTCAGAACGCGCAGTGACGCGTCCGTCGGCATCGTACGTGTCGGTCTCCACACCGAGCGTCAGCACCGCCTCGTATGTCTTGTCGGCATCCAGCAGAAACTGGGCAAGGCGGGTCGCGCTGCCAAAACATAATGGCAGCAATCCTGTCGCGAGCGGATCCAGACTGCCGGTATGGCCTCCTTTCAGCGCGTTCAGCCGCCGCTTGACCTCCTGTAATGCGCGGTGCGACGTCCAGCCGGTCGGTTTGTCCAGCAGCAGGAACCCTTCCCGCCGAATACCCGAACGCCGCCCCATCGATCAGCGGTCCCCGGATTCGGATTCAATCCGTCGCAGCAACACCTCGATTGCGGAACCGCGATCAAGCGATTCATCATAAACAAAACGCAGTTCCGGCATGATCCTCAGCGAGAGCCGGGCAGCAAGGCGGCGACGGAGCAAGACCGCCGCCTGGTTGAGTGCAGCCACGCTTCGGAAGGCCGCTTCCGGCCCTGCCCGGTGGGTAACGTACAGACGCGCATGGGAAAGGTCAGGGGCCACGTCCACACCACTCACGGTCGCCTCGGTCGCAGGACGGTCGAGTTCCCGCGCGATGATCTCCGTGATCTCCCGCTGCATGAGCGAGGCAACACGTCGCGGTCTTCCAGAGCCCCTTGCCGCCGAACGCTTCACTGAGAAACCTCCGCGCCTACAACGAACGCGCCACCTCGACCTTCTCGTAGACCTCGATCTGATCTCCTATCTGGATATCGTTGTAGTTCTTTATCCCGATACCGCACTCAAGGCCGGCCTTGACATCCGCCGCATCCTCCTTGAAGCGCCGCAGAGAGTCGATCTCTCCCTCGAAGACAATGACGCTGTCGCGCAAGACACGCGCCAGCCGGGCCCTACGGATGATGCCCTCGGAAACGTGGCAACCCGCAACCACACCCATCTTCGGGACCCGGAAAACCTCCCGCACCTCGGCAAGCCCTATGACCTGTTCCTTGATCTGTGGCGTCAACATGCCCGACATCGCCGCCTTGACCTCATTCACGGCGTCATAGATGACACTGTAATAATGAACGTCGACTCCTTCGGCCTCGATCAGTCGCCGCGCGCCGCTGTCCGCGCGGACATTGAAGCCAAGAATGATCGCGCTCGAGGCGACCGCGAGATTCACGTCGGATTCACTGATACCACCCGCCATGCCGTGAACCACATTCACCCTGACCTCGTCGGTCGAGAGCTTCTCCAGCGAATCGGTCAACGCTTCAACAGACCCCTGGACATCCGCCTTGACAATCAGGTTGAGTGTCTTCACCCCTTCCTGCAGCTGCTGGAACATGTTTGACAACTTCGATGCCTGCTGGCGCGCGAGACGGATGTCCTTGAACTTGCCTTGCCGAAAAAGCGCGATCTCGCGCGCCTTGCGCTCGCTCTCGACCACGACCACCTCATCTCCAGCGCTGGGCACGCCGGACAGCCCCTGTACTTCGACCGGAATCGAGGGGCCGGCCTCCCTGACGGTACGTCCGGCCTCATCGGTCATCGCCCGCACGCGACCACTCTCGCGGCCAGCCAGGATCACGTCACCCTTTCGCAGAGTCCCCTGCTGCACGAGCAGGGTCGCAACCGGGCCGCGGCCCTTGTCGAGCCGGGCTTCAACAACAAGCCCAGTGGCAGGACCGGTCGCGACAGCCTTAAGCTCGAGCACCTCGGCCTGAAGCAGTACCATATCCAGCAACGTTTCAATGCCAGCGCCGGTCTTCGCCGACACGGACACAAACATCTCGGCCCCTCCCCACTCCTCCGGCACAACCTGATGCGCCACAAGCTCCTGCTTTACGCGTTCCGGCTGCGCCTCAGGCTTGTCGACCTTGTTCACCGCAACAATGATGGGCACACCCGCTGTCCGCGCGTGGTGGATCGCCTCTATGGTTTGCGGCATCACACCGTCATCCGCGGCAACCACCAGGATTACGATATCAGTCGCGCGTGCGCCGCGGGCACGCATTGCGGTGAACGCCTCATGACCCGGGGTATCGAGGAAGGTGACGACACCCTTCGCCATCTCCACGTGGTATGCACCGATGTGCTGGGTGATACCACCGGCCTCTCCACTTGCCACTTTGGTTTTCCGTATATAGTCGAGCAGCGAGGTCTTTCCGTGATCGACATGACCCATGACCGTCACCACTGGCGGTCGCGGTTCGCGCTCGCCTTCGGACACCGGCGTGCCCAGCAAAGCCTCCGGATCATCCGGCTGGGCGCGTTTCGCAGTATGTCCCATCTGTTCAACCACAACTGCCGCAGTCTCTTGGTCGAGTACCTGATTGATGGTCGCCATGGTGCCGAGCTGCATGAGCGTCTTGATGACTTCGGCTGCCTTGACCGACATGCGCTGCGCCAGCTCAGCGATGGAAATCGCCTCCGGAATCAAGATCTCGCGTACGATCGGCTCCGTCGGCATCTCAAACGCATGCTGCCCGCTCATACTGGTTACGATGCGTTTTCCGCTGACCCGCAGCCTGCTTGGCCGGCCCTTGCGGTCGGCTGCGATATGCAGTTCCCGATCCGGCCTTTCCCCCCGTCCGCGCGGCCGTGCCTTCTCGGACTTTGCAACCTTGCGGCGGTCGGCTTCGGACGCAGGCTTTGCCGGCACCCCGACCGCCTTTGCCGCCGGCGCAGGCTCAGCCACCGCCGCCTCGATCTGAGCGGCGGAGACCTCCGCAGGCTGCAGGATTTGCTCATCCGTCACAGATGTCTGTTGTGCATCATCGACCATGCCTGCTTCGGTCGCAGCCGGCAGCGTCTCGGCCACCTGGGGCTCAATGACCAGATCCTCGGTGGGTGGCGCTTCGTCCTCGATATCGGAGCGTTTCACGAAGGTTCGTTTCTTGCGAACCTCGACCTGCACCGTACGCGCCTGACCAAAGCGACTGCTCTGAGTGATCTGTGTGGTCGATTTCTGCTTGAGCGTGATCTTTCGGCTCCGCTCGGAGCCGCTCGTGCCATGATGAGTGCGCAGGAACCCGAGCAACTGCACCTTCTCTTCGTCGCTCAGAACATCATCGCCGCGCTTGCCCTCTATACCGGCTGCGATCAACTGCTGCAGGAGTTTGTCTGAGGGAATGCCAATCTGATCGGCAAAGCTTTTTATCGTTGTTTCAGACATCTCTGACGTCACGCCTCCTGCCGGTCGAACCAAGGTGCGCGTGCGGCCATGATCAGCTGCTTCGCGCGCTCCTCCTCGAAGCCTTCGATTCCCAGCAATTCGTCCACCGACTGATCCGCCAGATCTTCGCGGGTCCGGATGCCATTACTCGCCAGAAGGCGTGCCGTATGTTCATCCATGCCCGGCGTTTCAAGCAGGTCGCGCGTCGGTTGTGCCATATCAATCTTCTCTTCGAGCGCGATTGCCTTAGTAAGCAGAACATCGCGCGCACGGTTGCGGAGTTCCTCGACCAGTTCCTCGTCGAATTCAGCGACCGCAAGCATCTCCTGCTTCGGAACGTATGCCACTTCCTCGAGGCTGGTAAACCCTTCACGCACCAGCACCGCCGCGACATCTTCGTCCACACCGAGCTGCTCGGTAAAAGTGCCACGCGCCTTGGCAGCGTCATCCTCTCCTTTCACGGAAGCCGTCTCCGGCGTCATGATGTTGATCTCCCACCCCGTGAGCTCCGAGGCAAGCCGCACATTCTGGCCGCCGCGCCCGATCGCCTGGGACAGCTGACCATCGTCCACGATCACGTCCATGCTGTGCAGCTCTTCATCCACCACAATAGAACTGACCTCGGCCGGGGCCAACGCACTGATAACGAACTGGGCTGGATCCGCAGCCCACTGGATAATGTCCACCCGTTCGCCCCCGAGCTCATTGGACACGCTCTGTACGCGTGCTCCACGCATGCCGACACAGGCCCCGATCGGATCAATGCGTGGATCCCGCGAATTGACCGCGATCTTGGCACGCAGCCCGGGGTCCCGCGCAGCCGCCCGGATCTCGATCAGTCCCTCACCCGCCTCAGGTACCTCAAGCTTGAACAGTTCGATGAGTAGCTGGGGCGCTACCCGGCTTAGAAACAGCTGGGGACCACGTTGCGCGGCGCGCACCTCTTCCAGGTAGGCGCGGATCCGGTCACCTGGCCGCAATCCTTCGCGCGGGATCATCGCCGTCTTCGGCAGCAATGCCTCGACGCTTCCGATCTCGACGATGGCGTCACCCCGCTCCAGGCGGCGGACCACGCCCGTCACAAGATCACCTTGGCGCTCCTTGAACATATTGACGATCTGCTCGCGCTCGGCCTCGCGCACCTTCTGTACGATGACCTGCTTCGCTGCCTGCGCAGCGATACGACCAAACTCGACGGGCTCAAGCGGCTCCTCGATGAACCCGCCTACCTCAATATCCGGGACACGCACACGCGCGTCCGACAGCGGGATCTGCCGATCCGGGAACTCAAGCGTCTCGACCTCGTCCGGTACCACCTCCCAGCGACGGAAGGTATCGTAGTCCCCGGTCTTGCGCTCGATCGAAACCCGCGCATCAATATCACCCTTGTGACGCTTGCGTGTGGCGGTTGCAAGCGCCGCCTCCAGCGCCTCAAAAATGACGTCGCGCTCCACGTTCTTTTCACGGGACACCGCGTCTACCACCATCAGAATTTCGTTCGGCATCGGTATACCTCCAGCTACTACAACTCGGGTACGAGTCTTGCCTTATCAATATTCGCGAAGGCCAGCTCATAGCGTTCAGCATCCGCTTCCAGCACGACATTGTCGTGTTCACACCCAAGCAGGCGACCCGTAAAATTGCGCCTGCCCGCAACCGGCGTGAATGTCTTGATGCGGATCAATGCCCCTTTGAATCGGGAAAAATCCTCACGCCGGCGCAACGGCCGATCCAGGCCCGGCGAGGACACTTCAAGCGTGTACTGACCTGGAATCGGGTCATCCACATCCAGCACAGCGCTGACCTGCCGACTCACCGCCGCACAGTCATCGACTGTCACCCCGTTCGGATGGTCAATATAAACCCGCAACACAGCGTGGCGGCCCCCACCGTGAAGCTCGGCGTCCACCAGTTCATAGCCAAGCGCATGGATGCCCGGCCCGATGATCGAGCGAACACGCTCTATGTTCGTCTGCATCTTCATGCCCCATAAACACAAAGTGGGCGGTAACGCCCACTGGTCCTGGCTTCAACGCGGAAGTGATCGCCAATTATAGGTATTTCTGGTCAAAACTCAACGGCTAAAATCCCCCAGAGACCCCCGCGACGACGCCTAGTTCGGGTTTGATTGCCTCATGATTACGGAAATTCCGGGTGATACAGGCTCCAAGCAACCGGAAGCGCTCAGCCAAAAAACACTGAGAGGGACTCAGAGTGCAAAAGCTGGTTCGATCCGGTCGCTGCGATTGAAACCGGTCTCTGTGAGATCATTTTCGTTGAAGACCGCGATTTCGTTGAAAAACCGCAACTGATTCTATAGACTGCCGCCCATTGCTGCGGGGTGGAGCAGTCTGGCAGCTCGTCGGGCTCATAACCCGAAGGTCGCAGGTTCAAATCCTGCCCCCGCTACCAATAAAATCAATAACTTAAAACCAGCCTATTTTTTAAAGCCCGTCGCGAATCCGCCACATTCCGGTCACACTGGCCTGGAGTGATACGTACGGCAATGTTCAGAAAAGGGTCCGGTCCCCTCGGCCGCGTCATCTGGCAAGCTCGGGTATCGCAGAAAGGGTAGCCACATCAATAGCAAACATTCGACACCAAGGCCGTGGCGGATGATGAGCGGCGCGCGTGGAACACGATATGCGGACAGGAGGTGGGTCTTTCTGAAGCCGAACTTACGGCTCTCGAGTCCGCCGTCCAACGTTACTCGCGAAAATATACCGAAAGGAATAAAGGCGCACACACAAGAGTACAGCAGGCTGCAAGGGATCCCCCAGGAAAATCTCGCCAATGCGCCTTAGCCAGCCGCAACGTCAGAGCCTCGCCGAGTATCGTGATCAGCGGCTAAAAAGCGTGACCAGAACGGTCAATCATGAAGCGACTCTTTCTCCACCGATTACTCGGGCAATCAGGACATGACGGCAAGACGGGCAGGCCGTGATTGGCCCAGTCTGGTTGCTCCAACACACTTCGAGTGCGTTAAGGTGATGAGAAGCTATTCACATATGCAACCAAGGGCCGAGACGCAGGTCTCACAAAGTCCGGACGCATAGCGGCAGCTGCACCTTCTCGACGTCGTGGTGTAAGGGTGTGGCAAGCCAAGGGAACCAACACCCTGCGGCTCGGGGAGCTTACACCTGCCCACCGAGCCGCCCAAGTATTCACTCAGATAAACAGGCAGATATCAGACTCTCCGGCAAACTCAAAGAAGGTTGCGGCGCCACCGTATTCGATGCCGCCGATGAAGTCGTTGTGGCTGAAACCGAACAGATCCACGGTCATCTGGCAGGCGATGAACTTGACGTCGGCCTCCTGGCAGAGGGTCCGCAGCTCGGGGATGGTGGCGACCCCGCAGTTCTTGACCGTCTGCTTCATCAACGTCGTCGCGAGCGCCTCATAACCCGGGATCAGCGACTGCACGGCGTTGGGAATGTTCCAGTTGATGGACTTGAACCACTTCGGTCCGAACGGCATCTTCATGGGCATGCCGGGATTGCCGAGCGGGCTGACCTTCATGCCGGACAGATCCTTGCGCAGCAGCTGCAGACCGTAGAAGGTGAAGAACACCTGGGTCTCGTAGCCGAGTGCGGCGGCGGTCGAGGACAGGATGAACGGCGGGTAGCCCCAGTCCAGGGTACCCTTGCTTGCGATGATGGCCAGTTTTTTATTCGACATGTGAACGCTCCTGTTGACGATCCGTCAACGCTAGGCTTTCTTGCGGATTAGGAATGTGTACTCCCCGTTGGTTT
>JAJYDT010000056.1 GCA_021777335.1 Pseudomonadota bacterium
CGCAAAGCCCTGAATTGCTGCCAGCCAAACCCGATACACCCATGAAACAGTTAACGCCGCCGGCGGTGGAGCTCGCGCCCCTGCCGCCGGATAAATCCATCCCGGTCCGCACCCGGTTGCCTCGGGAACACCATCGCCTGCACGACCCCGATGAGGCGCCCGGCGCGCGGGCCCTGCCCGTGGGCGAGGCCTTTGCGATGCCGTTTTCGTTACAGCGCCAGGGTCGCGTTCAACGCGGGGCCGGAAGATGGGGGGACCTCCATAAACGCCATGGGGTGCTGGAGCGCAAGCGCACCCCCGTCCCCCTCAAACCATCTGTCGTCACGCCAGGCTCGGCGGTACTGGCGCCAACGACGCCCCTTTGACCCTCTTGAAGAACACATGATCGAACAACTGCGCAATATCGCCATCATCGCCCACGTCGATCATGGCAAGACGACACTCGTGGATCGGCTGCTGCAGCAGTCGGGCACGCTCGCCAATCTGAACACCGAGAGCCGCGTCATGGACTCGAACGTGCTTGAACGCGAGCGCGGAATCACGATCCTCGCAAAGAACGCCGCGATACGCTGGCGCGATTACCAGATCAACATCGTTGATACGCCGGGCCACGCCGATTTTGGTGGCGAGGTGGAGCGGGTACTGTCCATGGTTGATGGCGTACTGCTGCTGGTCGATGCCGTCGACGGACCCATGCCACAGACGCGGTTCGTCACACGCAAGGCGTTCGCGCTCGGGCTCAAGCCGATCGTTGTGATCAACAAGGTTGACCGCCCCGGCAGCCGGGCCGGATGGGTGCTCGATCAGACGTTCGATCTGTTCGACCGTCTGGGCGCAACGGAGGAACAGCTCGATTTTCCGGTGGTGTACGCATCGGCTCTGCAGGGCTATGCAGGGCTTGATCCGGGCGTGCGCAGCGGTGACATGGAGCCCCTGTTCCAGGCGATCGTACAGCATGTCCCACCACCGGCCGTGGATCTCGACGCACCCTTCCAGATGCAGGTATCGAACCTCGACTACTCAAGCTATGTCGGCGCGATCGTGATCGGGCGGGTGCGCCGCGGGCGCGTGAAACCGAATGACCGGGTGAGCGTCATCGACCGCCATGGAGGGGTGCGCGCAGGACGCGTGCTCCAGGTTCTCGGGTTTCTCGGGCTTGAGCGGCGCGAGGTCCCCGAAGCCAAGGCCGGGGATATCGTGGCCCTCACCGGCCTGCAAAACCCCTCGATCTCGGACACTCTGTGCGACCCGTTGCGACCCGACGCGCTGCCCGCGCTTGCGATCGACGAGCCGACCGTGACAATGACATTCGAGGTCAATAACTCGCCGTTTGCCGGCCAGGATGGAAAATTTGTCACCAGCCGGCAGATCCGGGACCGACTGCTGCGCGAATGCATTCATAACGTCGCGCTTCGGGTCGAAGACACCGAGGATCCGGATAAATTCCGGGTGTCCGGGCGCGGCCAGCTGCACCTCGAAATCCTGATCGAGAACCTGAGGCGCGAGGGATACGAGCTCGCTGTCTCGCGCCCGCAGGTGATCCTGAAGGATGTCGGCGGCGAGACCCATGAGCCCTTCGAGCAGCTCATCGTCGACGTGGAGGCTGTGCACCAGGGCGTCATCATGGAAAAACTCGGGGTGCGCAAAGGCGAGCTGCTCGCGATGGAACCGGACGGCAAGGGCCGGGTGCGGCTCGATTATGTGATTCCGTCACGCGGGCTGATCGGCTTTCGTACCGAGTTCCTGAGCGCAACCTCGGGAACCGGCGTGCTGCATCACGTGTTTGACCATTACGGTCCGGTCAAGAAGGGATCGATCGGCCAGCGCGTTCAAGGCACATTGATCGCGAACGGCGCGGGTCGAAGCGTCGCTTACGCGCTCTTCAACCTCCAGGAGCGCGGGCGGCTCTTCATAGGTCCGGGCGCCGAGATATACGAAGGAATGATCATCGGGGTGCATTCGCGCGAAAACGATCTCGTGGTAAACCCGCTGAAAGGAAAACAGCTGACCAATGTCCGGGCGTCGGGTTCGGATGAGAACGTTATCCTCACGCCACCGGTACCAGTGACGCTCGAACGTGCCCTCGAGTTCATCGATGACGACGAACTCGTCGAGGTGACGCCACACCATGTCCGCCTGCGTAAGCGCTATCTCAAGGAATCGGATCGCCGCCGCGCACAAAGATGACAAGGGATCTTCCCGGCGTCCTGCCGCCGGGCATCGTGGACTCCGTCCATCGCGGGTGCCGCCCGGAGACCCGACGGCCGCGCGCTCACCCGGGGAGGGGCGTCCCGCGCCGCCCGACCCGCGAAACCGTGCCGGGAGTGACGCCACCTGGTGACCGTCCGGACCTGGCCGCGCGCGACGCGCGGGCGCACTGAGTCATCATCCCGCTGCAGGCCCTCGTTAACCGGACTTGAATCCGAGTTTCTTGTGCGAACCGTCGCAGAACGGTTTGTTGGCAGAGGCGCCGCAGCGACAGAAAAAGAGCTGTTCCGAGCGAATCACAGTCCGCCCGGTCGCCGAACGGACCTCGAGCGGACCCTCTACTTTGAGGGGGCCATCCGGTATCGCGGTGATCCGCAGCGGGCCTCCAGCCCCGTTAATCGGCGTGGAGTCACCCGTCTTCGGCTCCCCATTCTCCTTGAAATTCACCTTGGCGTGACTTCCGTCGCAGAACGGTTTGTTGGCAGAGGCGCCGCAGCGACAGAACGCTGCGGTCGCCGCATCCGCGAAACCCTCGATATGGAGCTGCGCATGAAATTCAAGTGGGCCGTCTCTGTGGATCTGCGCCACGTTAACGGCGGGCGGCTGTTTGCCGCGGTACTCCTCGCTACCCTTGCTCATGAAATCACCTCGATGTCCGGGAAAATGTCATCCTACCCCTAACAGATCCTACCGCTAAAACGGAGGATCCGCGGTCACCCGCTTTCACCGGGCCAGCCACAGCCCCTCCACGCCGCAGTCCTTAATGACGAAAATGCCAGACCAGCGCGAAGGCCGCAAGACCCAGGCAGTAAAAACCGAAGGGGCGCAACGCCTTTTGTTCATGGCCCCGGAAATAGCGCATCAGAAACCATGTACTGAGGTAGGCGAACCCGGCTGCCAGCAGACCCGCCGCAAAGATCGGTCCAAGCGGCACGTCGAGCCCCTGCCGAAACAGTTTCGGGATCTCGAGCAGTGCGGCAGCGGCAATGATGGGGGTAGCCATCAGGAACGAGAAGCGCGCCGAGGCCTCATAATCAAGCCCGGTACCAAGACCGGCCACCAGCGTCGCCCCCGAACGCGACATCCCGGGGATCAGCGCCAGCGCCTGGGCGAAGCCGATAATGATCGCCTTGCCAAAACCCATGCTTGCCGGTTCGTGACGCGCCTTTCTCCGGCGGAGGAGATCTCCCACGAGCAGCCCGATACCATTCAGCGCAAGAAAGATGACCACGATCACGAAACCACCGAACAAGAGCCTAAGGCGCTTCTCGAGTACAAGCCCGATGAGGCCAGCGGGCACAGAGGCCACGGCAAGCAGCCACAGAAGGCGGGCCTCCGGATTGCTCATGCCGCCCCGGGCGCGCACGAAGCCGCGCAAAATCTGCCACCAGTCGCGCCAAAAGTAGGCCAGCAGTGCCGAGGCCGTACCGACATGGAGCACGACCAGGAACGGCAGGAATGCGGGCGCGTCCCGGTTGATGTGCCAGCCGAGGAGCGCCGGAACCAGCACGCTGTGCCCAAGACTGCTGATCGGAAAGAGCTCGGTAACCCCCTGGAGTGCGGCCAGCAGCATCATTTGCGTCGTATCCATGCCAGGTCCTGTCCTTATCAATAAGTTTTTTGATTGCGGGTCGTCTTGGTGACACGCTCAGGCTTGCTCACGCAAATCCGAGAACTCGATCTCCGGCCAGCGCTCGATGGCGAGCTCGAGGTTGATACGCGTCGGCGCGAGATAGGCAAGACGGCCCGCGGTGTCACGCGCAAGCTGCGGGCGTGATTTGCGGACAAACTCGTCGAAATGGCGCGCGTCCGCACAGGAAACCCAGCGCGCGAGCGCCACGGGCGCCGGCTCGAACAGCGCGTCCACACCGTATTCCGCCTGAAGACGGTAGGCGACAACGTCGAACTGGAGGCTGCCGACCGCACCGAGAATGATCTCATTGGATTCCAGCGGACGGAACAGCTGTGTCGCGCCCTCTTCGGTCAGCTGTTCAAGACCCTTCTGCAACTGCTTCGCTTTCATCGGATTGCGCAGCTGGGCACGCCGGAACAGCTCGGGCGCAAAACTCGGTATGCCCGGGAACCGCAGTGCCTCGCCCTCGGTCAGCACGTCACCGATACGCATGGTGCCGTGGTTTGGCAGACCGATGATGTCCCCGGCATAGGCCTCTTCCGCGCGGCTGCGATCCTGGGCAAGAAAGGTAAGCGCCCCCGACACCTGCTGCTCCCGTTTCAGCCGCACATGGTAGAGACGTTTTCCTTTATGGTAGCGCCCGGAACACACACGCACGAAGGCGATCCGGTCGCGATGGGCCGGATCCATGTTCGCCTGGATCTTGAAGACAAACCCGGAGAACGCCTCTTCTGCAGGGTTTACCTCCCGGCTTTCGGCTGTCCTCGGTCCCGGCGCAGGCGCTAGCCGCGCGAAACTGTCGAGCAGTTCGCGAACACCGAAATTATTCAGCGCGGAACCGAAGAAGACTGGCGCCTGCCGGCCAGCCAGGTAGGCCTTGTGGTCAACCGTGGGCGCCGCCCCGCGCACCAGCGCGGCCTCCTCGCGAAGCTCCGAGGCAAGCGGTCCCAGGACTTCGTCCATGCGTGGATTGCCAAGTCCCTGAATCAGGTCACCCGCGACCGCCCGTTCGCGATCGGAAGCCGCGAACAGGCGCACAGTCTGATCCTCGAGATGAAAGATTCCGCGCAATCGCCGGCCGGTCCCGATCGGCCACGTCACGGGGGCGCACTCGAGCTTGAGTACATGCTCGATCTCATCCATGACCTCCATCGGTTCGCGGCCTTCACGGTCAACTTTGTTGATAAAGGCGATGATCGGGATCGAGCGGGTCCGGCAGATTTCCAGGAGTTTCACGGTGCGGGGCTCGACGCCCTTGGCGAGATCGATCACCATGATCGCGGAATCGACCGCACTCAGGGTGCGGTATGTATCTTCGGAAAAATCCTCGTGCCCCGGGGTATCGAGCAGATTGATCATCCAGGGGCCGTAGGGGAACTGCATGACCGAGGAAGTCACAGAGATCCCGCGCTGGCGTTCAAGCTCCATCCAGTCCGAAGTCGCATAGCGCGCGGACTTGCGCCCCTTGATCGTGCCGGCAAGATTGATGGCGCCGCCGAACAGGAGCAGTTTTTCGGTGAGGGTGGTTTTGCCGGCGTCGGGGTGCGAAATGATCGCAAAGGTCCGTCTCCGGGCCGCCTCGGTGGCCAGTATCGACATGAAAATAGATAAGCTGTGCTGTGTGCGGGAAATCGGGCCATTATCGGTTAAAAACTGGCTGCTTGCAAAAGCTGACCATCCACGCGGCGCCTGATAATATAACCGCGTGCTTTTTCCGGAACTGCAACCCTACGCGTTCCATCGCGTCGCGGTGGACCCGCCGCATGTCCTCTACGTCGAAGAGTGCGGGAACCCTGCGGGCATCCCGGTGCTGTTCGTGCATGGTGGGCCCGGCGCCGGAACCGAGGACTATCATCGCCGCTTTTTCAATCCACGGCGGTACCGGATCCTGCTGTTCGATCAGCGGGGCGCAGGCCGCTCGGCGCCGCATGCTTGTCTTGAGCACAACGACACCGCTGCGCTCGTCCGGGACATGGAGACCCTGCGCGTCCGTTTCGGGGTAGAACGCTGGCTGCTGTTCGGCGGCTCCTGGGGCTCGACACTCAGCCTCGTTTATGCCGAAACCCACCCCGAGCGGGTGCTCGGACTGATCCTGCGCGGCATCTTTCTCTGCCGCCCATCCGAGATCCGCTGGTTCTATCAGGACGGTGCCCACTGGCTGTTTCCCGATTACTGGGAAGACTATGTTGCCCCGATCCCCGAGGGCGAGCGGGGCAATCTCCTCCGCGCATACCACCGGCGCCTGGCGGGCCCGGATATGACGGAACAGAACCGGTGTGCGCACGCCTGGAGCCTCTGGGAGGCGCGCACCTCCACACTCATGCCGAACACGACGCTCGTCAATCACCTGGTCACGCCGGCCGTCGCGCTCGCCATGGCCCGGATTGAATCGCACTACTTCATGCACGACAGTTTTCTTGAGCCCAACCAGATCATTGCCCGCGCGGCGCAACTTTCCTCAATCCCCGGGGTGCTGATCCACGGCCGCTATGACGTGGTATGCCCTCTCGCCAATGCCTTTGACCTGCACCGGGCCTGGCCATCCGCGCGGCTCGAGGTCATCCCCGAAAGCGGTCATTCCGCGCTTGAACCACGCACTACCGACGCGCTTGTCGCCGCTACCGAAGAATTTTCGGGGCTTCTCTGATGGCCACTTACGCCGTGGGCGATCTGCAGGGATGCCTCGATGCACTTCAGTCGTTACTTGCAACGATTGGTTTCGATCCGCCACGGGACCGGCTATGGCTCACGGGCGATCTCGTAAACCGGGGACCGCAGTCACTTGAGACACTGCGGTTTGTGCGTGCGCTTGGAGACAACGCTGTGGTTGTGCTCGGAAACCACGACCTGCACCTCCTGGCACTCGGGTACGGAGCCACGAACCCGCGGTCTTGTGATACCCTTTCAGACGTGCTCCACGCGCCGGACCGCGACGAATTACTTGGCTGGCTAAAACAGCGGCCACTGCTCCATCGTGATCCCGCGCTTGGCTTTACGATGGTACACGCCGGGATTCTGCCGGCATGGAGCGAGGCCACTGCCGAGCGCCTCGCGCATGAGGTGGAGGCTGAGCTCAGGAGCGCAAGTGAGGCCTCTTTTTTTAAGAGCCTGTATGGCAATATCCCAGACCGTTGGGACGACCGGCTCGCGGGCCACGAGCGGCGACGCGTGATCGTCAACGCGCTGACCCGGATGCGGTATTGTGATGAATCGGGGCGTATGGATTTCCGCGAGAAGGGCGCCCCCGGGACCCAGGCCGCCGGGCTTCGGCCCTGGTTTGACTTTGGGCCACCCCGGCGCACGCGGATCCTGTTCGGACACTGGTCAACACTCTGCGCGCCCATACGGGAGCGTTTCCATGGTCTCGATCACGGCTGTGTATGGGGCAATGCCTTGACGGCGCTGCGACTGGATGATTTACAATTTTTCTCGGTGAAATGCCGGTCCTATGCCGCGCGCGCCGAGTGAGCAGGACATCTATTACATGACCGAAAGTAAACATAATATTCGCATCGACGTAAAAACCGCGTACCTTGAAGAACGCTCCGCCCCTGACACGAATCGCTATGTCTTCGCGTACACCATCACGATCACCAACACCGGCTCTGTTGCCGCCAAGCTGATGACCCGCCACTGGGTCATCACGGACGCCAATAACAAGGTGCAGGAAGTACGCGGCGACGGCGTTGTGGGAGAGCAGCCGTATCTCATCCCCGGCATGAGCTTTGAGTACACGAGCGGCACCATGATCGAGACCCCGGTCGGCAGCATGCATGGCAGCTATCAGATGGTGGCCGAGGATGGTACCGAGTTCGACGCTGAGATCCCCGCCTTTACCCTGAGCATTCCCAGGGTTTTGCACTGATCGTTGCCGTTTGTCGTCAGTAAGCGGTCGGCCTTTTGCCGCGCCACTTTTCCTCACGAGTAATCAGCAAGTTACGCGACGCCAAACGTGGCACGCGTATTGCTTTGTATTGGGCAACAGGAACGGAGAAGCAAAAGGAGAGCGCCCATGTTAAGCGTGATCGTGAGTCTGGTGAACCATTATGAGAAGGCGCACGGCAACCGGCCGAATCTGCTCTATATGAACGAAACCCATTACGAATATCTGCGCGAGGAGATGCCAGGTGCGCACAACCATCGCGACATTGTGACACTACTCGGCATCGATATCGCGCTGACTGATGAAGCCATGCAACCGCATGTCGCGACTGCCTCATTCGGAGAACAGCACATTCTTGTGAGCTGATCCCTGGGATAACGTTTCAATGTGGGGGCGTTTGCAAGGGTCCACTTGACCCTTGCTTTTTTTTGCCAGAAACCTGAAAGCCGGTGGATGCGCCTGCAGCGTCCTGACCACTTAAGCAATGAAGATCGAGGCAGAGGTGCCGTCCGATATCGGCATCAAGCCAGGCCTCCTGCCCACCTGACGGGCAGGGACGCTTCGCGGGCATGACCGGAAACTCTGATGGCGCCCAAACGATGCTGAACCCGCCGGGAGAGCGGTATTTCGTCATGTTCAGCCCTACCCGGTCTCGATCGCGACGCGGACCAGCCACCGGCGGATAATCTGCTCCTCCCCGGGTGACAGACCTGCGCGTAGCCACCGCTCGATTCCCTGAGCGCGTTCGCGGCAACGCGCGAGCAGTTCCCTGCCGGTATCCGTCACATCGATATGCTGAACGCGCCCGTGGGTGGCATGCGGACGTCGTGTCAACGCTCCTGCGCGCTCAAGGTTCCCCACGATCACGCTCACCGTTTGCGGCGTAAGCAAGGAGAGCCGCGCAAGGTCTGCGTTGGAGATTCCCGGGTACGCGACCAGCATCGTCAGCACGGAGAACTGGGGGGGAGTCGCCCCCAGATCTGACAATGCCCGCTCCATCTTCAGGCGATAGGCGGCACTGGCCTGCCTCAGCAGATAGCCGAGATAGCCTCCCTCCCCGCGTTTGCCTTCACCGATACGCGGTACGGAGGGTGGTGACTGTTGGGGCTTGCGCATAATATCAGAGCTCGAATATTATAATGTTCGTCCTCTGATAATACCCTGCCTTGCGGGATTGTGCGCCGGTAACAGGAAAGCAAAAGACCGGTGGCCATCGGAACGGGTGGTGATGGCGTTTGGGGTCCGGCCGTCGTGCGACGAGGGCGCATCTTGATCTCTGTACCCGCAGCAACACTGACCATTCAAGGGAGTCAGACATGCCGATATCACACGCCCGCCTGGAACGAACGGACTTCAGACGGATCGCCCCGGCGGCAGAAGCGGCAATCCTCGCCCTGGGGCAGGTCCTTGAGGAGTCCGGGATCGAGCAGGGCCTGCTCGAATTGATCAAGCTGCGCGCCTCGCAGATCAATGGCTGCAGTTTCTGTACACAATATCACCTGAATATCGCCCGCACGCTCGATATCCCCCGGCGAAAACTCGATCTGATCGCCGTCTGGCGCGATGCGGGTGTGTTCTCGGATCGCGAGTGTGCGGCGCTTGCCTGGACGGAAATGGTTACGGATGTGGCACGACAGGGGGTGCCCGATGAGGCTTATGCCATTGTGTTGCAGCAATTTTCAGAAACGGAGCTGGTATTCCTGACCACGGCGGTCGGCGTGATCAACCTCTGGAACCGGATCGCGGTCGCCTTCCGTTTTTCGCCTCCGCTCCCGAAGCAGCCGGGGGCAGGGGGCACCGTTTGAGCGAAGCCTGCGCCGAATTGCCGGTCGAGATCCGCGATGTCCGTGAGGACGCGGAAGCCGCTGCCTGCTACGCGCTCATGCGCGAACTGAGGCCGCATCTCGCCTGCGGCCACATTCACTGAACAGTAGCGCCGACAGAAAGCGGCTGGCCGCCACTTAAGGACGCTTTGGAGAGACCAGAAGGTCCATCACCCCTAAACAGGATGTATCACAGGGTTGCTGTTACGCGACCCATTGCATTGATGCTACCCCGTCGGATCGACGCCGCGAACCTTACTGGTCTTGCGCACTGTCTTGGACAGACCATCGCCGGATGCCGGGGCTTCGCGTGCGCAGTGTTCGATGAAATCAAACACGCCCTTGGGTACCAGCCCTCCAAACTGCTTGCGTCTGTGCTTCGAGACTGTACCGTTGTTGTCTAGGCAGGACAGGACAAGCGTCGTCAATTCGTCCCCACGCACGTCGAATCGCTCGCCCACGGCTCTCACGATCCGGTCATATTGCACCAGAAATTTGGTTTCCTGCTGCAGTTCAACCTCCAACGCCTGCTCGGCCATGCGGTAGCTGAACTCGGTACATTGAGTGGCATCCCAATACCGGTAGATCGCAAGATCACCGTTAAACCGCGTTTCATACTGGTTTTCGTCGATCCACCGCACCGTCCATCGTTCCCGTGCTGGACGGGAGTACTGTCTCAGCACGGCGAGGTAGTCCTCCTCGTTGCGCTTCATCGCGACAGACACTGGCAATAGCAACCCCTTTCCCAGCCTACCCGACCGACATAGCGCCTGATGGAACAGAAACCGCGACAGACGCCCATTCCCGTCCATGAACGGGTGGATGAAAACAAATCCAAAGGAAGCAATGGAGGCGGCGACCAGCGGATCCATTTCACGGGGCGCTGTGTTCGCAAACTCCGCCAGATCCTCCATCAACTCCGGCACTATCTCGGGCGGCGGCGGCAGATAAGTCACTCCGGCGGCACCGCGCAGGGGACCATGCAGCCAGTTTTGCTGGGCCCGGTAGCCCGCGGCGCGTCCATGCGGGTTCGTCATAACTGAATTCTGCAGCTCGACTAGGTAATCCTCGGAGAGCGGACGTCGGTCGTGGGCCTGATGCAGGAGCGCGACGAATGCCCGGGACTTATCTTCGCCGGGAGTTTCGCGTTCGATGGCAAAAGAACTTTGCGTCTCGTGCAGATATGCCCAAGCGAGCGTGCGGTCCATCACACCCGCACCTAACGTTTCTATGAAGGCTTTGGCACGGCCCAGAATGTCAGCCTTAATCGCGCGCTGGAGGTAGGGGGTACACTCCACCGATGCGCAATAGCGGATGGATCCAAGACCATTGAACGTGACGCGCCACCGCGGATCCCGCCGCCCTGGCCGCGTCACATACCTCTTGGAATTGAACACCTCCGCCGTCGGCCCCGCGATCTCGGGCAGATCCGTAAGTAACTCACCGGTGAATTGCTCCCACAGATAGCAAGCGGTTCTTGTGTAGGCGCCGGTGGGCGTCCGACGCAGCTCCGCCAGAAG
>JAJYDT010000057.1 GCA_021777335.1 Pseudomonadota bacterium
GCGTACACGGTGCTTTGGCTCATGACCGCAGCACCCCGATCGTGGTGGCTTGTGACCGCGATCCTCCTGTCAGCGTTCCAGATTGCGCTTGCCTGGCTGTACCCAGTAGTGATTGCACCCTGGTTCAACCGGTTTGGCCCGATTCAGGACGAAAACATACGAGCCCGGGTCCAGAAGCTGCTCGATCACAATGGCCTCGGGAGCGACGGAGTCTTCGTTATGGATGGCTCCCGCCGATCCACGCATGGAAACGCCTATATCACGGGCATGGGACGGCACAAGCGCATCGTCTTCTTTGATACGCTGCTTGAACAGCTCTCGCCCGGTGAAATTGAGGCAGTGCTCGCCCATGAGATCGGACATGTCAAGAAGCATCATCTGGCGCGGCGGCTTGCAGTAGGCAACACATTCGTCCTGGGCGCACTCATCCTGCTCGCATGGCTTGGCCACAGGCCCTGGTTCTATACCGGGCTTGGGATTGCGCACCCGTCACCCTACACGGCGTTGGCCTTGTTTCTGATCGCGTTGCCACCGTTCGTGCTGTTCCTGCGTCCAGTTGCCATGTTCATGTCCAGACGCCATGAATATGAGGCCGACACATTTGCAGCCCGCGAAACCGGGCCCACACTACTAGCGCGGGCACTCGTGCGTCTCTACCGGGACAACGCCACACCGCTGTCGGTAGACCGCTGGTACGCGGGCTTCTACTATTCACACCCACCGGCGCTGATGCGGATCCAGCGCCTCGGGCACATAATGCCTTAATTCAACGACAGGAGGTTTCATGTCTGAACTCGCCAGCAAATCGTGCAAGCCCTGCGAAGGTGGCGTGCGCCCGCTCACCGCCGACGAAGCCCGCTCCATGCTCAAGGATGCGCCTGGCTGGATCCTTAACAGCACCGCCACTGAGATCGAGCGCACATTCCAGTTCAAAAACTTCTATGAGACCATGGCGTTCGCGAATGCCGTCGCCTGGGTCGCCAACCGGGAGGATCATCACCCAGACCTTGAGATCGGCTATCGCCGCTGTCGGATACGCTACAGCACCCATGCCATCGGGGGGCTTTCGGAAAACGATTTGATCTGCGCTGCCAAAATCAACGCGCTCTGACATCCGCCCCCGCGCCCGAGACGACCCCCGCGATCGCCATCGATTACAGGCCCCTCAGGCGTCCCGGCGCGCGCCTAGAGCGCGGGCAAGTGTATTTCGGTCGATATATTCGAGCTCACTACCGCCCGGAATGCCGTGTGCGATACGGGTGGCGCGAATACCACAGGCACGTGCAATCTCGGCGATGAAATGCGCGGTGGCCTCGCCTTCGACCGTGAAGTTGGTCGCGAGCACCACCTCTTTCGTCTCTCCATCGCGCAACCGTGCCTCAAGACGCTCGATCCCGAGCTCGGCGGGACCGATGCCATCTAGCGGTGATAACCGGCCCATCAATACGAAGTACCGTCCGTGAAAGGCGCCGGACTGCTCGAGCGATACAACATCTGCCGGCGACTCCACTATGCACAGCAGGGCCGGGTCCCGACGTACTGACAGACAGGTTGTACATACGTCCCGATCGCTGAAGTTGTTGCATCGGGTACAGTGCCGGACGTCACGCACGGCATTCTCAATCGCCTCGGCAATTCTGCGGGCACCTTCGCGATCACGCCCGAGTAGATGGAATGCCATGCGCTGCGCTGACTTGGGACCGACCCCTGGCAGGCGTCGCAGCGCCTGCTTCAGCTCCTCAATGACTGGAACCTCCATGGTCAGAACGGCAGGTTCAGGCCGGGGATATTGAGACCTCCAGCGAGTCCTGACAGCTTCTCCTGACTGGTCTTTTCGATCCGCCGCACGGCATCGTTCACCGCCGCCGCTACAAGGTCCTCCAGGACCTCGCGATCATCCTTCAGCAGCGAAGGATCAATGCGAACCTGACGCACATCGTACCGACACGTCATTACCACGGTCACGAGACCGCCACCGGACTGCCCCGTCACCTCAATCGATGCAAGCTCCTGCTGTGCCTTCTTGAGATTCTCCTGCATGGCTTGCGCTTGCTTCATCAGCTGTCCTAAACCACCCTTCATCTAAAAGCTCCTTTGCGCCCATATCCCCGTCCGGTCGGGAACACCCCGGACAGGGAGACGCAGATTGTCCGCGTTGAAGAACAAATGCCACCCGGCACTGTACCGGCCCTGCACCGGCGACGCCATCTTTCCCGTACCCAACCCCCGACGCGGATCCGGTGAGACTGCGTCCTGACTGCCCCGTCATATCTTGGGCTTGATCGAGGCCGGATCGATCCGCGCGCCGAACTGATCCTGAAGTTCGCGGACAATTGGGTCGTTCATGAGGGTCTCGGACGCCAAGCGCAGCTGCGTCTCCTGCCGGGTACGCTGTATCTTCGCGGGGGTATCCTGCTCGATGGCCGACGCCTGCAGGCAAACCTCGACCGTGAAACCGAAATGGTGCTCAAGCGCCCTGCGGACCGCGGCCTCGCGATCGGGATTGACCAGCTCAGCGCAGGATGGATCAGCGGCAAGTATCAGCCGGTTTCCCTCTAAGGCAGCCGTGCTGTGGACGAGGATCTGACGAGTCATGCCACTTGCCCCCACCAACGGCGCGAGCTGTCCCCAGCGGGCAGCCAGGTCCGCGATCCGGTCGGCCGGCGGAGAATCCGCCAGGTGAAGGGCCGCAGGTGCTGGTCTGGCCGACGATTTATCCACCTGAAACGGTCGCGGCGGTGTCTCCGGTACCGATTGCGGTTCGACAAACGAGGGTGCGACCGGACGGAATGCAACCATTCGCATCAGGGTCATCTCGAGACCCGCACGCTCGTCAGGCGCGAACGACAGATCGCGCCGGCCCATGGTGCCGATCTGGTAGAAGAGTTGCACATCCTCTGGTGACAGTCTCTCCGCGTATCCGCGCAGTGGATTGATATCACGACGCCCGACTAACTCATCGCTGGCGCCGAGCTGCTGCAGGATTGCGATGTCGTGCAGTGCGAGCAACAGCTCGCGCAAGAGGCCGGCATAATCGGCATTGAATGCCGCGACGTCGGATACTGCGGTGAGCGCCATATCCACACGCCCGCTTGCAAGCGCATCAAGGACCGTGTCAACCACCTTGCGGTCGATGCTCCCCAGCATCTCCCGTACCAACCCCACGCGGACTTCGCCATTACCGTATGCGATTGCCTGGTCCAACAGGCTCAAAGCATCGCGCAGGCTGCCGTCTGCGGCATCCGCGATCTCCGCAAGCGCCTGGCGGTCATGCCCGATCCGTTCCGCATCAAGGATCAGGGCAAGACGATCCTGCATCATAGGTGGCGAAAGCCTCTTCAGATTGAATTGCAGGCAACGTGACAAAATGGTCGCGGGAAGCTTTTGCGGATCGGTCGTGGCGAGCAGAAACTTGACGTGCGCAGGTGGCTCCTCAAGGGTCTTCAGTAATGCATTAAAGCTGTGCCCCGACAGCATATGCACCTCATCGATGAGATACACCTTATAGCGTCCGCGCGTGGGCGCGTATTGAACGTTGTCGAGCAGTTCCCGCGTATCGTCGACCTTTGTACGCGATGCCGCGTCAACCTCGATCAGGTCGATACACCGCCCCTGATCGATTTCCTGACAAGTGGAACAGGTTCCACACGGATGCGCGGACAGACCAGTCTCGCAGTTGAGACAGCGGGCCACAATGCGCGCAAGCGTGGTTTTGCCGGTTCCGCGACTTCCGGAGAACAGGAAAGCATGATGCACCCGCCCGGTGTCGAGGGCATTGCGGAGCACACGGACAACGTGCTCCTGGCCCACGACATCCTCGAACTTCGTCGGACGCCACTTGCGCGCGAGAACCAGATAGCTCATTTAAATTGGCATCCTGTAGTCATGCAGCGCAACAGGGGGGAGGCGGCTTCAATCAGTCTTCACTGCAACACCCGGCACGACTGCTGCGGCTGCTTCCTTCCGGACCTGACCGGGTTCACAATCCGCCGCCGTCACAGAGACCGATCTCCACCGCCATTGGAACCAAGCATTTTAATCGGGTAGAGGCGAAATTCAAAACAGGCTGCGCGGGTTTCCGGACAGACAAGTCCTTAACTGGCGATCCAAAGGAGAAAGCACACAGGCATAGGCCGGCGGCGGATTGAACTATTCGGAGCAAATGGCATCTATCTGTGCCTCAAGGAGGCGTTAATGGCGATATTGATCAAGCGCCCGGCGGCGATCAAACCATCCGAAATCACTGATCGCGCACTCTACTTTGACCGGCGCCGCTTTCTACGGGCGTCGCTCCTGAGCACCGTCGGGCTGCCGGCGCTGCTCGCGCGCCCGCGGATAGCATCGGCGGCACTGACGGTTCACGAGCTTCCGCCCGGGCCCTTCAGCACCCACGAAACCATGACTCCTTACCAGGACACAACCACCTACAATAATTTTTACGAGTTTGGAACAAGCAAAGGGGATCCGTCCCGCTATGCCGGCGCCATGAGCACAAACCCATGGACTGTGGCAGTCACCGGTGCATGCCGCCACCCCGCTATATACCACCTCGAGGACTTCATCAGACCCTACGCGCTTCAGGAGCGCATTTATCGGCATCGATGTGTCGAGGCCTGGTCCATGGTCATCCCGTGGATCGGCGTGCCGCTGCGCGACATTCTCAGGCGTTGCGTGCCATCTGGAGACGCGCGGTACGTCGAGTTCACGACACTCTACGATCCTCGCGAGATGCCCGGACAACGGTCGGACATTCTCCAGTGGCCATACCTTGAGGGATTGCGCATGGATGAAGCCATGCACCCGCTGACGCTGCTCGCGGTCGGCATGTACGGACGCGTCCTGCCAAACCAGAATGGGGCACCATTACGGCTAGTGGTTCCCTGGAAATATGGATTCAAGAGTATCAAGTCCATCGTAAAAATCCGGCTTGTCAAAAACCAGCCCGTCACGACCTGGATGCGGGCGGTCCCACAGCGCTATGGATTCTATTCAAACGTCAATCCGGCCGTGGACCGCGTTCCATGGAGCCAGCGCTACGAACGCCGCATCGGCGACTTCTTCAAGCGCAAAACGCTCATGTTCAACGGCTATGGCCCCGAGGTGGCACACCTCTATGCGGGCATGAACCTCGCCAAATACTACTGACCCCGCATATCTCATGCGTAACCCTGCATTCACACGCCGGATGGTCACGAGCCTCACCGTCGCGGGATGCCTGATACCGCTTGCGTTCGTCGCATACAGGACCCTGACCGGTACACTCGGTGCGAATCCCATCTCCAACCTGACCAACCGCACTGGCCTGTGGTCACTACGGCTCCTGCTCGCAACGCTCGCGGTCACGCCGCTTCGCCGGCTCTCGGGATGGACCTGGCTGATGCCGGCCCGCCGCATCCTCGGCCTGTTTGCGTTTTTTTATGGGTTGCTGCACCTCGTGGTCTACCTTGCGCTGAACCAAGCCTTTTCGGCGACCCTGATCCTTGGTGATCTCTCCCGTCCGTTCATCATTGCCGGTTACCTGTCATTTACGCTCATGGTCCCGCTTGCGGCGACCTCCACCATGGGAGCAATGCGCGCCCTCGGACCCCGGTGGCAGCTGCTGCATCGCCTGATTTACGCCGTGGCGATCCTTGCCGTGCTACACTACCTGCTGCTCGTCAAGATCGACTTTCAGCCGCCGGAAGCCTATGGTGCGCTGCTGGTCCTGCTGCTTTCCTATCGCATCGGCGCAAGCCTGCGACGGCGAATCGCCGGACCGGTCTCGCGACACGCGCAGACCCGAACGACCCAAACGTCTGGCCAGTCACCCCAACGATCCGACTAGGTCACGACCTGCAGGAACCGATGCCGCCACATCATCGGGTCACGTCAAGGGCAGCGTCTTCCAGGTACATGGCACCAACGCAAAGCCCGCTATTTGCTCCCGCCAGATCCTGCCGCTACACTTCGCGCCATCATCTGCCTTTGGAACTTGATATGCGCCGAGCCCTTATTGTGATCCCGCTGCTTGCCGTCCTTACGCTCTCAGGTTGCGGCATCAACACTATTCCAGCCGATAAGGAGCGGGTTCAGGCAGCATGGAGCCAAGTCCTGAACGAATATCAGCGCCGTGCGGACCTGATTCCAAACCTTGTAGCCACGGTCAAGGGCTATGCCCGCCATGAGCGTAGGGTGCTCACCGAGGTCACAGACGCGCGGTCCCGCGTAACCACAATGCATGTTCCATCGAACATATTGACAAACCCAAAGGCATTCCATGCCTTTGAGCGCAATCAGGCGACTCTGGGCGCAGCGCTTTCGCGACTGATGTCAGTGACCGAGAATTACCCGAACCTCAAGGCCAACCAGAATTTTTTGACGCTGCAAGCACAGATCGAGGGGACCGAAAACCGGATCGCGGTCGCACGGCGGGACTACATCCTCGCAGTCCGCCGGTATGACACCGAGCTGGTCACCTACCCGGGGCGCTGGTGGCAGGAAACACTCTACAAAAATTACAAGGTCATGCAGAATTTCACCATTTCGCAGCAGGCGATGCAAGTGCCCAAGGTCCACTTCTAGAAAAACATGAACCATCGAATCCTCGCGGCACTTATCCTGCTCTTCTGTATCCCGCCGGTTCAGGCAGGCCTTGCGCCCGTCCGTCCACCGTTCCCCCCGCTCACCGGACCCGTCGTCGACCTTGCCCACCTGCTGCCGGCTAACATCCGGACACAACTCGCCGCACGCCTTTCCGCGTACGCGCGGGCCAACGGAAAGCAGCTCGTGGTCGTGACGTTCCCGACACTGAACGGCTATCCGATCGATGAATACGGTTATCGGCTTGGACGAAAATGGGGTATTGGTCAGAAGCACAAGGACAACGGGGCGTTACTACTGGTTGATGCCGGAGAACACCAGGTCCGGATCGAGGTCGGCTACGGCCTTGAGGGTAGGCTGACGGACGCCACCTCAAGCGAGATTATACGCAACATCATCACGCCCCAGTTCCGTGCCGGCCATATGGCTCAGGGCATCGTGGCCGGAACAGCCGCGATTCTGCAGGTCATGGGCGGATCAATCCCCGCGCAAGCACCGCTCCCGCCCACCCGCCCGGCACATCGCGGAGTCCCCGTCATATTCCTGATCGTCGGGTTCTACCTGTTCCTCAGTATTCTGCGCACGCGTGGCGCGGGCGCAAATGTCAGTTTCTGGCCAGGCATGCTCCTCGGCTTCGGTCTGGGTGGCGGTCTTGGAGGGCTGGGTGGCGGTTTCGGAGGCGGAGGCGGGTTAGGTGGGTTCTCCGGCGGTGGCGGCTCCTTCGGTGGAGGCGGCGCCTCCGGGGGCTGGTGATGCGCCGATTTTCGGATAGTGAACGCTGCCGTGTCACGGAAGCCATCCACGAAGCTGAGCGAAAGACAAGCGGGGAATTCGTGGCGGTCGTCGCGCACGCGGTTGATCACGATGTATTCGTGGCGTTACTGTGGTCTGCGGTGCTCGCGTTATTTCTGCCCGGGTTTGTATTCCTGATGCTCCCGAAATTTTCGGGTGTTCGCTGTATCGAATGGCAGGTGGGAGTGTTCCTGGTAACAGCCGCGGTCCTCGTGTTTACCCCGGGGCTCGCCATGCGTCTCATCCCGAAACACATACGTCATGCCCGTGCCCGCCAGTTTGCGCGCGCCCAGTTTTACGAACAGGGCGTACACACGACCCACGACCACTCAGGCGTGCTTTTTTTCGTCGCGCTTGCCGAGCGATACGTCGAGATCGTGGCCGACAAGGGAATCCACGAGCGCGTGGGGGAAGCACAATGGCAGAAGATCATCGACTCCTTCCTCGAGCCGGTGCACCGAGGCGATGTCATCGAGGGGCTGGTTGCAGGTATTGAGGCGTGCGGTCATGCGATGGAACAGCACTATCCGGCCGATCCCGACGCGGCGCATGAGCTGTCCGATGGATTGATCGAGATCTGACTGAGAAAGGAAGCTCGGTCTCGCTCTTGGTCGCGTTCCCGCCACACACCCTGACTGCAGCCCAGGTCACGCTGGGCGCCACGATCATACTCACAGCGTTCGTCGTGCGCGGCGTTTCAGTTCCGGGATCGTTGCGATCCCTCCACTTACCCTGATACTTGCGACGATGCGCCTGACTGGATATACCGTGTCTGGGTTCTACCGCATCTCAGATGTCCTGCTGGCTGCCACAGCACTGCCCTTCATAGCCGTTGGAATAGCGCTCGGTGCGCACATCCCTGGCCGGGTCAGCCAGAAAATGTTCGCGCGCGATCAGCAGCCAGCGGGTGACAAGCAGCGCGGTATTGTTCTTGAAATAAACCACAGCATAAAATGTGCAATACGTTCAGTGAGTGATGCGACCCACGGGACCAGAACATCCCGGGGCTATTCCCGCTCCTGAGGAAATAGAAACGATGGATCTCTCGGACCACTACCGCTTAATGGCGGATTACAACACTTGGATGAACTGCAGCATCTATGCAACCTGCGCCCGCATCCCGGACGCCCAACGCAAGCAGGATCTCGGCGCATTCTTCCGGTCGATACATCAAACACTGAATCATATCCTCTGGGCGGACCGGGTATGGATGGCACGGTTCACGGGTGAGACATTCCCGATCGGAAAGATGGGCGAAGACCTATTCGATGATTTCGTGAAACTGCGTGAGGAACGCAAATACATGGACAAACGGCTCGTTGCCTGGACGAAGGGGCTGCAGACCGACGGACTCGAACGCGAGCTGGCATTTCCCAGTGTGACTGATGGCAGACAGCGACGCGGCCCGCTCTGGTGCTTTGCAAGTCACTTATTCAATCACCAGACCCATCACCGCGGCCAAGTCACCACACTCATGATGCAACTCGGCTACGACCCAGGTGTCACGGATATCCCCTCCATGCCAAGTGTTGCACAGATCAAACGATAAACGAACAGTGCGTTGCGTCCAAATCCCGTGGAACGCCGTGAGCCCAGGGCCGGCACAGACCTTACGCGGACCGTGCGATGCTGGCCCCCCCGGGGACCGTCTCGCGGGCGCTGAGCCTCACGATCGACAGCGGGTCGTGTGCGGGCAAATACACCACAGGCTCGGTCTTTGCATACCGCAAGATGCGCCCAAGCGTCTGCACTGCAAGCGCCGGATTCAGTGTGACACCATCTGGCGCAAGCTCAAGTAGCGCCTGCTCGTGGTAGCTCGCATCACCCGCCAACAGATACGTGATCCCTTCATCTTTAACAAGTACCGAAACGTGACCTGGTGTGTGACCGGGCGTAGGAACGATCGACACGTCTCCGGCCCGCGTAAGCACACAAACACCGGAAAATGGCCCATCCGGCGTGGGCGCAAAGGCGATGGTCTCAAGATCGCAACGTGTCGGCCACCGATGCGGGAGATAACCACGCGTCTTTCCAGAAAATCCCCGCGCCAAGGCGCGCTCCGTTGCAGAAACAAGGATGTGGCGGCTGCCGGAGATGTGGCGCAGACCTCCGGCGTGGTCCGTGTGGCAGTGCGTCAGGACCACAGTCTGTATATCACGCGCATCAATGCCGAGTGCCCGCAGCCTGGGCCCGAGTTCCTCCTCCGGTTTGACATCCATGCTGACAGCCCATCGATAATACGGGTGCCAGCGCGGGAAATAACCCGGTTCTCGGGTTCGCGCGGTCTCGCCAGTATCGACCAGGATTGGTCCTTCTGGGTGCTCAATAAGCCAAGCGTGGATCGGAAGCCACTCCGTCCACTCAGGATCGGTGAGTACGCGAAAAAAACCTCCAAGCCGGCGCTTCAGCTGAGCACGCTTTATCTGCACCGATCCGGTGCGAATAGGATAAATCCGTATCATATACCCACACCATGGAGTCTTTCCCCTGATGACCCCCGATCCACTCGGACAGGAAACCGGTGCCATACGCAAAGCACGGGCAGGTTCAGCACCTAGGCGGACTCGGGCAGATAGACAGTAGGGTCAATGCCGTAGGTACCCGACGGCAACACCCGCCGGATTTCATAGCGCTGGGGACCCTCGTCTGCCTTGGTCTCAAACAGATCCACTACGGTCGCACGCGGACAGGGGCGCCTGTCAGTGTCGAGTATGATGGCGACCCGCGGCCGAAGTCTTCTCTCGCGGTTCACCGTGACCACCACACCGATCGCCCCGTCCTTCATTTCGACAATACTCCCGATCGGGTAAACCCCCATACACTGGATGAACTGCTCGACCAACCCTCCGTGAAAATCTCTGCCTCGCCCGTCGTAGAGCTGCTTCAGCGCGTCGTAGGGGGCCACTCCTTTTTTATACACGCGGTCACTCGTGATCGCGTCATAGGCATCCACGATGGCACCGATGAGACCAAATAGACCAATGCGATCACCCTGAAATCCGTTGATGTAACCGACACCGCTGTAGCGTTCATGGTGGTTACGCGCAACGTCAATGGCCTCTGCGGGAATGCTGCTAGTCGCCTCAAGTATCTTTACTCCGTACGGCACGTGGCTCTTCATGATCTCGTATTCGGGAACAGTCAACCGCCCCGGCTTATTCAGGATATCCAACGGCACTTTGAGCTTGCCGATGTCGTGTAACAGTGCGCCTATTCCAAGAACATTGAGCTCTTCAGGTGTGAGCCCCAGATGTCGGCCGAAGGTGAGCGCGAGGATGCAGACACGCAGGCTATGGACCGCGGTGTATTCGTCGCTCTTCTTGAGATGAGTGAACCACACCAGGGCATCCGGATTACGAACAACGCTCTGCACCATCCCGGCGACCAGGGTTCGGGCCCTGCCAGAATCCAGGCTGTGCCCAAGACGTACATCGTCCATGATGGTCTTGACAAGATCCCGGCCATGCGCCTCCAGGACTCGTGCCTCGCCGATCTCCTGCTCTACGCTGGTGATGTCCTTCCGGTACGAGATTGCCCTGAGGTGTGCCGATCGGCGCAGCAGACCCTTATGATCGACAGAGGGCAGCTTGACAGTATCCGGTAGCACCCCGCCTCCCTTTTTGGAGATCCCGGGTACCCGTC
>JAJYDT010000058.1 GCA_021777335.1 Pseudomonadota bacterium
GAGTCAGATGCCCGATGAGCAAGCGGATCGCGTTGTTCATGGATGGGACGTGGGACAGCCGGAACGACCGGTACTTGTCCAACGTGGCGATACTCTCCGATGCAGTCCGCCCCACAGGGGCCGACGGGGTCGGGCAGTACGCCCAATACCAGAAGGGGATCGGTGCGAGCCGGTTCTCCCTGTGGCGATGGATCGCGGGGGCAACCGGCCTCGGGCTGGACCAGCACGTCCAGCATCTCTACACCTACTTGGTCGAGAATTACGAGCCGGGTGACCGGTTGTATCTCGTGGGATTCAGCCGCGGCGCCTTTACCGCGCGCTGTCTTGCCGGGCTGATCCGCAAGTGCGGTATCCTCAGGCCGGACCACGGCGCCGACGTGGGTGCCGCTTATCGTACGTATCTCGATCCCGACATCCACCCGGATTCCGGGAAGGCAAAAGCCTTCCGAGGGGCTCATTCCCACAGCGAGTTCATCGACCCGACCGATTTCATCATCCACTTCATCGGTGTGTTCGACACCGTCGGGGCACTTGGAGTGCCGGCGACCTGGGTCTCCACCGCACTCATGCAGCTGCACGACACCACCTTGAGCCGGTTTGTACATTACGCCTATCAGGCGCTCGCGATCGACGAACACCGCCTGGAATTCGCCCCCTGTCCGTGGATTCCGAACCGCACCGCGGGTCCGAGGCCTGCCGGGCAAGAAGTCCTCCAGACCTGGTTCCCCGGCGCGCACTGCGATGTGGGAGGCGGGTATGCCGAGGCGGGGCTCGCGAACTGTACTCTGGCCTGGATGGCCGACAAGTTGATTCAGTGCGGGCTTGATCTGGATACGACCCGGTTCGCCATCCGTGCGCCGCGGCCTGCCGGCACGTTACATAACTCGCGGACGTGGATGTACTGGCTCAGCCCCGCCTATTTCCGACCGATCGACACGCCCTCATCCGGACAGAGGGTCAGCTTCTTTGCCCAGGAGCGCCAGCGGCTCGTGGAGCGTTATGACCCAAGGAACCTGGCGGAGTACACAAAGAGTCGCGCGCCGGTGACGTACGACCCATTGCCCGCTGGAGCAGGAACAACCGGCGTCGTTCCACGACGGAGTCTTTACGCGAGGAGCGTTGCACGGCTGCGACACCGTCTCGGTATGACCGTGACGGGGCCGCAGGATGACATGCATACCCTGCGTCCGCGCGCTTCCCGGCCGACCGTGTGGGATGGCAAGAAATTCGTCCCCAAGGCTTAGCCCAGAGTAGACCATGGAAGCGACGGTCGGACGCACCGTAATCAGTCGGCAAGTTATCGGCCATTCCAGACATTCGAGCATCGAGAGATCCACGACCGTTAATAGTCGCAAACCTGCCGCATGCCTAGAAACTACTCCGAGCGTTGGCTTCTGTGGACTGGGAATGGCAGCACCCAATCCGTAGTGGCCTCTCCAATGGTTGATCTGCGATCGACCGAAAGTAGTCGGTTGATCGTTCTATGCGGTGACG
Organism: Pseudomonadota bacterium; assembly: GCA_021777335.1. GTDB lineage: Bacteria > Pseudomonadota > Gammaproteobacteria > Acidiferrobacterales > Acidiferrobacteraceae > JAJYDT01. Next base: position 1,495 of record JAJYDT010000058.1, read on the forward strand.
CTTGTCCCTCTTTGTATATTGTCATAATATACAAAAATGATTGATCTCGCTAAGATCACGGGATTCGATTGGGATGATGGAAACGCTCGCAAGAACGACAAGCATGGCGTGTCAGCGGCGGAAACAGAGCAAGTCTTCTTCAATGCGCCCCTGGTCGTTGTTTCGGATATCAGGCACAGCGAGCGGGAAGTGCGATTGCATGCATTGGGGAAAAGCGATGAGGGCCGGCAATTGCACATCACATTCACCCTTCGCGATGCGGGTCGGAAAATCTGTGTGATCTCTTCCCGAGATATGCACCGAAAGGAGCGGGCATTCTATGCGAAAAACTCGTAAGTCAATTCCAAAGTTCAAAAGCGAATCTGAAGAGCGTGCATTCTGGGAAACGCACGATTCGACGGACTACGTCGACTGGTCCAGGGCGCAGCAGATCGCACTACCCAACCTGAAACCGAGCACGAAAACGATATCGCTGCGTTTGCCACAGCATCTGCTTGATTCGATAAAGGCTGCGGCCAATGCTCGCGATGTCCCGTATCAGTCGCTCATCAAAGTCTGGCTACAAGAAAAGCTACGCAGCCACTGATACCGGCGAACGGCCTTAGCGCAGACAGGTGGCGCCGGCAGAGGACTGTGCGCCCGATTCCCAGAGAGCCGAGACCCTATGAAGGCCGGTAGCTCGCATTCGTTGGCCGAAGTAGTCGCCAGCCGGCCAACTCTCCCACCAATCGCGGCTGACAGATGCAGACCTGCCGACCAGCCAACGCGAGCAACTCGGCCATTGCCGTCGTTCGCTTGCCACACCATATAGGTCAAAACTGCGACGGATAGCTGCCGTTCAGTTGGAACTAGCGTTGAACGGCAGCTTCTCTATCCAGCAAACACCACCTTCAACTCTGTAGTTCCCGTCGTCGCTCAATCTCGTCAAGGAGCCATTCACAGAACGATTTCAAGCAAGGACACAACACGTGCCCTACGGCCCGATATCCCCCGCTGCCAGGATTGTTGTCGCCTCTTCTGTTAATCCTTGTGGGGGCGGAAGGGGATTGAACCGTGACGCAGTACGCAGTGGAACGTAAGGAGTCGGTGGTGCGCAGAATGTTGTCCTCGCCGGATCTGTCGATCCGGGAATTGTCGCAGGAGACTGGCATCTCGGCCTGGTCGCTGTACGATTGGCGCAAGAAGGCCATTGGGAGGGACAGAACCGTGGCGGGAAAGTCGAAACATCCCGGGAAGCAGCCGAGGGGGCCATGGCCGGCGTGGTCAGTCGTTGAAACAACTGCGCGTGGCCAAGGCTGCCGACAAAAACGCATTGAGGAGCTTGAACGCGAACTCAGGCGCAAGGAAAAGGGTTTGGCCGAAACCGCCGCCCTGTTAACGCTTCGAAAAAAAGCCGCGGCGACCTGGGGAGAAGGAGAGGACGCATGATCAGCACCCCGGATGCTGTCTACGGTCGCTGTGGCCGATTCCCCACCGTTACTACCGGCAAGACGTAGCTAAGCGATCCGCACGATGCAGTTTCTTTCGCACCTAGGCGCATGCACGGACCTTGTGCCTCGGGAAGACAGACGTTCGGCGGTTTCGCATTAAGTGGCCGACATCGGCAGCGCCGTCTTGTACACCACGCGGCGCAGCACGAAGCTCGAATGCACGCCCGTCACGCCCTTGATGCGGGTGATGCGGTTGAGCAGCAGCTCCTGGTAGTCATCCATATCCTTCACCATCACCTTCAACTGGTAGTCGGCCTCCTGGCCGGTGATCAGCAGGCACTCCATGACCTCGGGGATCTTGCTGATCGCCGCCTGGAAGTGGGTGAAGCGCTCCGGCGTGTGCTGGTCCATGGAGATGTGGATCAGCGCCATCAGCGACAGCCCCAGCGCATTGGCGTCCACCATGGCGCGATAGCCGGTGATGACGCCCGCTTCCTCCAGCGCGCGCACCCGGCGCAAGCAAGGGGAGGGTGAGAGGCTGATGCGATCCGCGAGATCCTGGTTACTGATGCGGCCGTCTTCCTGCAGTGCTTCCAGGATACAACGGTCGAAACGGTCTATTTGCATGATATTTCTCAGTTACGTGTATATGCGCAAGAGAATAGCTACAAAATACATTATGACGCAATATCCTGCCAAACGCCTCGCGGCGTTAACCGCATAACGCAAGCGTCTGCCGTGCTGTCCCCAGTACCATTTGCTCCATCGGTACACACCTTGAGGAGCACGCCATGTTGAAGCTTCCATCCGCCAAATATGCGCCTTTCGCGCCCGTGAACTTGCCAGACCGGCGCTGGCCGGGCCGCGTCATCACCGCGCCGCCGATCTGGATGAGCACCGACCTGCGCGACGGCAACCAGGCGCTCTTTGAGCCGATGAACGCCGAGCGCAAGATGCGGATGTTCCGCACGCTGTGCGACATCGGCTTCAAGGAGATCGAGGTGGCGTTCCCTTCCGCTTCGCAGACCGATTTCGACTTCGTGCGGATGCTGATCGAGGGGAATCATATCCCGCCCGACGTCACCATCGAGGTGCTCAGCCAGGCGCGCGAGCACCTTATCCGCCGCACCATGGAATCGCTCAGAGGTGCGCGCCGGGCAATCGTGCACGTATACAACGCCACCTCCCGGCCGTTCCGCGAGATCGTATTCGGCATGAGCCGGAGCGAGGTCGTCGAGATGGCGGTCTCCGCCGTGCGCCTCATTGGCGAATTGGCTGACGCGCAGCCTGAAACTGAATGGGTGCTGGAATTCAGCCCTGAGACCTTCTCTGCCACCGAGCTCGATTTTGCGCTCGAGATCTGCGATGCGGTCACCGCTGAGTGGGGCGCTGGGCCGGAGAACAAGGTGATCCTCAACTTGCCCTCCACCGTGGAGTGCGCGACACCCAACGTCTATGCCGACCAGATCGAGTGGATGCACCGCCACCTCGCGCGCCGAGACAGCGTCATCCTCAGCCTGCACCCGCACAATGACCGCGGCACCGCCGTGGCCGCGGCCGAACTCGGTTTGATGGCGGGTGCCGACCGCATTGAGGGCTGCCTGTTCGGAAACGGCGAGCGCACCGGCAACGTTGACATCGTCACGCTCGCGCTCAACCTCTATACCCAGGGCATTGCGCCCGGGCTGGACTTCCCGGACATCAACGCCGTGGCACGCACCGCCGAACACTGTACCCGCCTGTCCATCCATCCGCGCCATCCCTACATGGGCGATCTAGTGTTCACCGCGTTCTCAGGTTCGCATCAGGACGCCATCAAGAAAGGCTTTGCCGTGCAGCGGCCGGACGCCCCGTGGAACGTGCCCTATCTACCGATAGACCCGGCCGACGTGGGCCGCAGCTACGACTCAGTGATCCGGGTGAACAGCCAGTCCGGCAAGGGCGGCGTCGCTTACTTGCTGGAGGCAGAATACGGCGTTGTGCTGCCGCGCCGGCTGCAAATTGAATTCTCGGCCGAGGTAAAGCGCCACACCGACGCCCACGGCGGCGAAATGAGCGCGGCCGAAATATGGGCACTGTTCTCCCACACCTATCTTTCCGGCGAGGGCGCGGTGCGGTATGTGGACTATCAGCTCTACGAGCACGGCGGTGCGCAAGGCATACGCCTCACCGTCGAAAGGAATGGCATCCGCCACCTGCTCGCCGGAACAGGCAACGGGCCGATAGACGCCGCCGTCGAGGCGCTGTGCAGCCTCGGCATCGCACTCCAGGTGCGCAGCTTCGAGGAACGCTCCATGGGCAGCAGCCAGGAAGGCGGCAATGCCGACGCCTGCGCGTTCATCAATGTCGCTATCCCAGGCATGCCGAACGAATGTTATGGCGTGGGCATAGATGCCAATATCGTTACGGCGTCGATCAAGGCGCTGGTGAGCGGCGTGAACAGGCTGGGGGCGGATACGTGCGCCGAGCAGGGAAGACAAGCGGCCAACTGAAGGTACTCTGGCCTGCGGCTAGTTTTCGGCCACAGCGGACATTCGTCACCGTTGCGGAATAAGTCCGCTATCGGATCTATAGGAGCCCTCGGTTGTGCGAGATAACCGTCCACCACAACGCGAAACTCGCTCGCGAGCGCAGGCGCAGACGTATCCCGGGACAACTCCATAAGCGGGGGAGCGACCTCATATCGATTGCATGCGAGTCGCAGGCGTACGTGCAGGACTAGCCGGTGCCAACGGCAGAACACGGGGCCCGGATCAATCCTGCTTTAGACGGCGGCACTCTGGGTGAACACGTTACACAATCATTAAAGATGCTTTGCCCAGAAGGATTTCTCATCGGTTGGCATACGAGACTTCCCGCTCCCTGCAACCGATGCGGTCGTATTGATCGTATACCCGGTCGAGGCGATAGGAAATCGCGTCCATGACGGAAGACATCTTGTGCAGCATGATCGCATTGATCAGCGGGTTCATCCCAACGTCCTTGGGATCGGGCTCGAGCGTTATGCGGGTACCGATTGCCGGTGACAGCGAATCGACTTCAAAGGCGCCCGCGACCGCTTTCGGTCCCCCCAGGCTCGCGAGCGCGACACCCACGGTGCCACCAACCGGCAGAGTTGTCAGCAAGTATGTTTTTACTCCACCCCGGTGGTCCTGGGCGTAGTTGAGGATCTCTCCGTGTACCACGACATCGGTCACATACTTCCTGGCCGAGGCCAGTTTGAAGCCCGCGGGCAGGGTGTTCGGATGCACGCCTTCGGGATTGAAGGACAGGGTCGTCGTATGTGTGACGGCTCCTGCGACATCGGCCATTCCGCCACCGAGGGAATGGCCGATGATTTCCATCGGAACGCGCCCACTCACGCCTTTTTTCACGAGCTTGGCCAGGGCGATCGCCTTCCTGAAATATTCGGTCTGCTGGCCGGTCTCTTGATTGACGTCTGCTTTCATGTCGTCTAAGTTCAGAGTAGTACCCCGAAAGACTAAATAGATCTTGTTGTGATCGGCGAGATCCCGGTAAATGCTGGCGCGGTAACCGGATTGCGGGGGCGCGAGCAGCTGCTCCACCATCTGTGCATTCTTTCCCAGCAGGTCCTTCATGGCATCGGCATCGTCGCTGATGCGCTCCATCTTGGGCGGCAGAGGGACATTGGAGGTGTCGTTCAGCGGGTGGCTTGAGCGGGGAGTTCCATAGCGGTCATAGACGTCCACGGCAAGCTCCGCACGGCGTCGCAAGGCATGGATCGAGTTGAGCTTGGCGGTGAGGGCATGGCACTGCGCCGGTGCTTGCCGGATCCCGACCGGATGTCCATTCGGGTTGCCGGAGGAGCGAAGCATGCGCGGGGTCCCGCTGAATGACAGCAGTGGAATGCCGTTTACCCGGGTGCCCCCAGGCGTCGTCACCGGCATTTGCGTTGCGGCCGCTCCCGGCATGGGCACAGCGCCTGCGGCAGCGCTCTGATCCGCGTTAGGGGCACAGTTGATTGCTGTGCGGCAAGCCTCGCTGACCCCGACGCCCGCCTTGCCAAAGTTGGCAGACTGGCCGGATGCGCTATCGAATTTCAGTACGGGCACACCGTTCACCAAGGTCGTACCGGGTGGCGCTTCACTGGCGGGTGCAGCGGCCGTATCGAAGGTCACCACATGAGACATATGCGCAAGAAGGCTCGCGCGGACGGCATCGGTGTGCTGCTTCTCGGCCGCGGCCGCAGCGGCTGCCGCCGCGGCCCGTTGTCTCGCCTCGGCTTCAGCCCGCTGTCTCGCCGCGGCTGCGGCCTGGGCCCGTTGTCTCGCCGCGGCTGCGGCCTGGGCCCGTTGTCTCGCCTCGGCCTGCGGGTTCCCGAAGAGGAAGTTATTGATCTTGTTGCTCAGATATGTGCCCACCATACCGCCAGCGGCCGCGGCTCCCTGCATCATTAACTGCTGCTGCGGATTATAGGCGCCAACCCCCCCACTGGGCGCGCTGTAACAGCCCGCGGCCGTCGGCGAGAGTGTGCCGTTCGGGCAATGCCACTCGCCTGCCGCTGCTGCGGGGGGCGTGCCTTGTGCGCAGACCAAGCCTGGGCAAATGAGCGTAAACAGGACGCTGCCTGCGGCCATGAGCCACGTCAGTTTCGTCTGGCAAGTCATCACCATGACTTCCTCCCGTTGCGCGGCGCTTCCGCCTGAGGAACAGACACCGGCCGCAACCCTACAGTCGGACGTCCACAGTCTTTCGCCGCCCATCCCGCACGAATTCGACCGGTATCTCGGTCCCGGCGAGTGACGCGTGAACCGCCGTGACGAGATCCTGGGGCGAAGCCACAGGGTGGCCGTCAAACCGGATGATGATATCCCCGGGCCGCAGTTTCGCCGTCTCAGCCGGGGAGCCCTCGGCGACGGTTTCTACCGCGGCACCACTCGATAGATGATTGGCTTCGAAAACGATTGCAAACGTCCTCCCAGGACCAAATATCTGTATACCCAATGAATGAGGCGGAAATTCCGAGTAGGGTTCCGGCATCGGAGCCGGGGGCGCCGGAAATCTCTCCCGCCCCTGCCAGACGTACATCTTATCCCGCAATGCGCGCGCATTGGGTGCATTGGGGACCAATTGCAGGTAGACATGCATCCAACCGGCGGCCGTGCGGTACTCGCCGAGTTTGGCGGCGATAAAAGCCATTTCGTAGGGAGCGGGCGGCCACCAAGGGGCGAGAGTGTAGGCTTTGTAGAACAAGTTGGATGCATCGAGGAATCGCTTATGTGCGATCGCATCCTTGGCCTGGATCCACAGCGCCCGAATATTCTCCCCCGGCGTCGGCTTGACGCGCATCGAAACATAGGCATGGGCAATGATCTTTCGCCATGCGTGAGAAGGCCACTCCCGTTCCGCCACACGGAGGGGATACTGGGTAAGGACCGCACCGTAAAAACGCGCAACGTTGGCGGTTGTCGTGAAAATCTTATCTTGACCCATGACCACATATGAGTGGTTCTTGTCACAGCTTTGGTGCACCTGTACCTGCGTGCGCAGCTGGGTCAGCGGTATCTGATAGGTTGCATTGTTGTTGTGGCCAAAGGTGAACGTCAGCGCCTGATTGCTCACATCGACGTTCGTTACCTTCCAGCAGCCTGGATCGGTGTCAACAGCGGCATTGTGGTCACAGACGTATATGATAGCACGGATATTTCTGACGGCATTGTCATAAGTCACAAAAGGAACCGGCGCCGCGGTATTGATTACGCACGTTTGAGGGGTAGCTGTCGCGCATCCACCGAGAATCAGTGCCATCCAGGCGATGACCCACATTGCGCCATACGCCGCCCTTTTGCCGAAAACACCTTTCTCCCAACGCATCGTCATCCAACCCTCTGCCCGGTCACCCCGTGATGGGTAATTCCCCGGCGCTGTCCGGGGATCCCTTACCTTCAAAGGTAAGTCTAGACCATCTCATAGCCGCAACCAGCTGCATTGCGGACGGCGCGCTCGATGCATTCCAGCGGCGGCTTTGGCCGAGGAAGCGTCGGCCGAGCTCGCAAGATTTGTGACAGATTCTCGGCCTTATGCAAAGCTTTGCATAAGGCCGATTATGCACAGTCCTTGATTATGGAAAGTAGCTGGCCTACCCGGTCATCGGAGGCCTACAGCAAGGGGGTTGAAAGCGGGTAACGCTGCGGCAAACCCGACATAATCCAGGCGGTGATCTGAAGTAACGGCTCCTTTCCAGGAGACCGTTTATGAAAACCACTACCTCACCTCGGGCCACGCCGAAGGGCCAGTCCTCCGCATCATTCTCGGCCAGCATCACGGAAGAACTGCACTACTACAACGAACACCTGCGCGATGTTCAAGGACTGGCAGCCAGCACACGCACGGGGCGTGTTCGCGTTGTCGGCCTACTGCTGCAACAGAAGTTCAAAGGGTCGCGCCCTCCAGATATCAAGGCTGCGACCCGATGACGTTCGCCAATTCCTTGCTCGGCAACTTGAGACGCACAGGACAGCATCCAACGCATCACATCATGCCGCGGCATTGCGCAGCTATTTCCGCTATCGGGCGACCTGCGGTGATCCGGTGGGCACGCTGACTGCGGTCATCTCGAACCCGGTCCACTGGAAACTCGCGTCCTTGCCGCGCGCGCTCAAGGCCGAGGAAGTCGAGCGCCTGCTGAATTCCTTCGACACTCGCCTACGTTTGCCGAAACGCGGTTACGCCATTGTGCGTTGCGCATTGGACCTGGGATTACGTGCCGGGGAAATCGCCCACATCATGATGTGCGATATCGACTGGCGCGCCGGCACTGTGACGTTGAGAGGCACGAAGTCGCGGCGGCAGGACATGCTTCCGCTGCCAATGGAAACCGGCAAGGCGCTGGCTGATTATCTGCAACACGAACGTCCCGCAACCCGCCATCCGGCGATCTTTGTGCGACAGAAGAAGGGGCAAGACTGCCCCATCACCTCCATGGCGATACAGAAGGTGATCAAGCGGGCCTGTTGCCGGATCGGTCTGTCCCACTCCAGCGCACATGCACTGCGCCACACCGTAGCCTGCCGGCTGGTCGAGAACGGCAGTTCGCTCAAGGAGGTGGCCGATGTGCTTCGTCACCGCTCACTTAACAGCACCCTGATCTACGCCAAGCTCGACACGCCAAAGTTGGCGGCGGTCGCATTGCCTTGGCCGGGAAGTGCATCATGAGCGCGCACGTCAGCTTGCAGCAACGGGTTGTCGACTACCTGGCCGACCGGCGACGCCTTGGTTTCACATTGCGATCACGGGACACCTTGCTGGCAGGGTTTGCCCGCTACGTAACCGATCGGAAGCACCGCGGGCCACTGACCGCCGACCTCATGATCGAGTGGGCCCGGCAAGACAAATGGCAACGTGGCACACCATCGACTTGGGCCGTTCGGCTTGCCATCGTTCGCCATTTCGCGCGCTACCTCAAGGAGCTCGAACCAGAGACCGAAGTGCCGGAGGAGGCTGTCTTCGGTCCGGAAGCCGGCCGTGTCGCTCCGCATATCTTCCATGAACAGGAAGTCATCGACTTGCTGGCGTCCGCTCGTCAGCTTGGACCGCCAGGCAGCATTCGAGCTGCAACCTACGAAACCTTGTTTGGCCTGATGGCCTCGACCGGCCTGAGGGTTTCGGAAGCGCTTCACCTGCGCGACGCCGATGTCGATCTCAAACACGGGATGCTCACCATCCGACAGACGAAGTTCGCCAAATCGCGGCTACTGCCCATTCACCCGACCACGATCACCGCATTGGCGAAATACTGTCGGCAACGCTCGCGGCATGTTGCCACCATCGCCGATATGCCCTTTCTGATCGGCAGCCGTGGCCGGCAACTTGGGAAGCCACTGGGAGACCGGCAGGCCCATCGTGTGTTCAACATGTTGCGCGACATCCTGGGCTGGGTGAATCGCGGCGGCCATGCAGCCCCACGCCTACATGACCTGCGACACTATGCCGCATTGGAAACTATGCCGAGTTGTATTTCCTCCGCCTGTTGTTTGACGGGTTTGCGTTGTTCTGACTCGGCATAGTTTCATGTCTTCTCCCGTATCGATAACAAGGAGCAGACA
>JAJYDT010000059.1 GCA_021777335.1 Pseudomonadota bacterium
TTGTGACGACCGATGGGTACTGCTCTATGTGGAGCGCTGGCTGACGGCACCGGTGCAGGGCAAAGACGGGTTGCTGGACACGAGAACGGTCGGTACGCCCCAAGGCGGCCCTCTGTCTCCAGTCCTCAATGAGGGCACCGGCCAAAGCGGGCCGGGGCCGGCCCCGCACGCTGGCGCTGCGCGATGCAACGCACCAGCCGATCGGCGTGCGCGAACTCGCGCAGGCGCTGCCGGCCGCCAGCTATCGCACCGTGACTTGGCGCGAAGGTACCAACGCAGCGCTCTCCTCGCGCTTTGCGCGGGTACGGGTGCGCGCCGCGCACGCCAATCAAGTCCGCGAAGAAGAATGGTTGCTCATCGAATGGCCCAAAGGCGAAGCCGAGCCAACGCGCTATTTCCTGTCCACCCTGCCCGCAGACATTGCCTTCAGGCCGCTGGTGGCCACCGTCAAGATGCGCTGGCGCATCGAGCGTGACTACCTCGAACTCAAGCAGGAGTTTGGTCTGGGTCATTACGAAGGGCGCAATTGGCGCGGCTTTCATCATCACGCAAGCCTGTGCATCGCTGCGTATGCTTTCCTCATGCTGGAGCGGCTCTCCGACAGTAAAAAAAACGCCACTCGACTCAAAACACCTCCCCTACCCGAAGACTTCCAGCCGCGTGGGGCTGCGGCCAATGCAGCGGCATATCCCTTGGTCGATCGCCACCACGCGCTTTCGCCTCGGGCGGGCCATCGCCCGCCATCTTTCGCAATGCCCATGTTGCGGGAAACCTTACGTGCGAGTAGCTAAACATTAATAACACAGTACAATTAGAAAGCCATTTACCGGGAGGCCGTGCCGCATCGAATCCGGTTTCGGTTTTATGGAATGAATCCAGAACAGAATAATGTGGCTCGTCGAATCATGACGCGGACCGACCGTGCGGTGCGTTCGCATCAGGCCTATATTTAATTATGATGGTTCCTAACGATTTTTCATGTTATTTAGAGCCGAAAGGGGAGAATGATTGACAAGGGTGCTCGTTGAACAGGACTAGAAAGTCTTGGTGAGAGACCCTATGGTGTTTTCATGACTATTCCGAAAATTATGCGAGTTTCGTAGCGATCGTGAGTTGGTTTATTTTGCAGATAGCTCAGTGGAGGAAGGCATCCAAGCCGATATCAACTTACACTATACCGACTGGACTCTGCTCGATATCTTCCCTCATGGCGGACAGATTTCTGTTTATCGCCAAGAGTCAGGTCCTGCAAGCCGGATTTTCGGCAGGAATCCCCACCTGTTCAACGCCTGTCTGCTTGGAAAGTAGATCAGGTTCGGCTTCAAATCCAGATTCTTCATGATTTATTCATGACATCTAATGAATAAAAATAAATGGAACAGAAAAAAACGGAATGCCAAACAGCCATCGAATGTCTATCGTGCAATTTTCGATAACTCTCTGGTTGGAATTGCCCTGGTTCGGATGAGACGTTTTGTTCGCGTCAATCATAAGATGGCTGATATTTTTGGCTATGATTCACCGGATGAGATGCGCGGAAATTCAAGCAGAATCTGCTACAGATCTGACGATTTTTTTGCAGAGATCGGCAGAGATGCCTATGCCACGCTTGCAGAGGGGAGGGAATACAGAAGGGAATTTATCGGCAGACGAAAAGACGGATCGGAATTTTGGTGCATGCTGACCGGGAAAGCGATTCTTCCGGAGAATGCTATCGCCGCCGATTCTGTCTGGATATTTCAGGATATAGACGAAAATAAGAAATATCAGTCCCAGCTTGAGACAGCTGCCTTCTTCGATCCCCTGACAGGATTGCCAAACCGAAGAATATTGGAAAGTCACATTAAGAAATCCGTGGCGAACAGCACCAGAAGCAAGGTGATCACAGCTGTCTGCTTCATCGATTTGGATGATTTCAAACCTGTCAATGACAACTACGGACACGATGCCGGCGATCTGGTTTTGGTAACCGTGTCGGAGAGAATTTCGGCGATTCTGCGAAATTCCGATACGTTGAGCCGTTTGGGTGGGGACGAGTTTGTTATGCTCCTCGATTCATTTTCCGAAGTCGCGGACGTGCATAAGGTTCTTGCGAAAATTGACAAGTCAATTAGGTGTCCGATAAGACTCGATTCGGATAAATCCGTATCGATTGGCGCCAGCATCGGTGTATCCCTATTTTTTGGAGATTCCTGCGAAGTGGGTCCGGAGACATTGCTCAGAAATGCCGACAGAGCCATGTACGTTAGTAAATCTCTCAAAGCAAAAAATAGAGCAAAACCTTGGACGATTTATGATGAACGCGCGCTGGTGTCCTAGGATTTCGCAGTGCTTATTTCGTAACTTGCCGATGAATTGACGCCAAATGACGGATTGCTGTCGAATTGTCATTTACCCTGATTGTGGGCAGCCGTGCCAATCGGGCTGTCTTTCAACAATCTGCGCGGCCCGAAAGCGTATCGCGTTGATGGATCTGCAATAAGGCGGCGCAGTGGCGGACTGCGTAGGCCCGGAGCAGCGGCAGTATCCCCACGCAGCATGATCGGGTAGCGACAGTGCTGCTCGGCCGGCACTTTAGTGCAGTGCATTCAGCGAAATCTATGCCATGCTTTATTTGGAAATGGGGCGGCGGGCGTGACCATTCGCCTGCAAGTCCGGTAGGGCGGCTTACAGACAATTTTTGGCGTTTTGCTCTAAAGTGCCCCGGTCTGAAGCCGCTAACAGGGAACGGGAGTGTTTTAGTTTTTACCGGGCTACGCGGGTTCCCCGACAGCGTGGGTGGTAGACGTTCGGTGCGGCAGGGAAGCGCGTAGGCGCAGCTTGGTGGCCCGGCAAGCCGACCCTTGCGACTATTGCGACCCTAGTTCCGGGGTCTGTCTGGAAGGTTGTGGAAGATTTTCCAGCAGAACTGCGGGCATGATTTTGCATACCATATCCCCCGGACATTGCGCGTATTAGTCGTGTCCTTTTTCATGTAGTGGAAGATGATGATGAGAAACAGTCCTGATGAGATAATTTCCAGGTCCCGATCCTTTTTGCGCTTGAAGCTTCGAGGAAAGCTCCTTCTTATAACTGGGGTGGGCACGGTACTCCTTCTGGCCGCCGCGCTTTACGGGTTTTGGGCGACGTGGTCGGGCACGCGGATTTTGAGCGACCAGCTACGCGTGCATACTGTCGCAAGCCGGGAGCTTGCCCACATGCAGTCGGGGATTATTACCAGTCTGGAACTCATGGGGATCGCTATTGCGGTGGCATTCATATGGTTCCTGTCCGTGCTGCATCGAGCCATACTGGTTCCGGCCAAGACCGTTACTGGGATCCTCGAGCGACTAGCCGAGGGGGATTTTTCGGCCACCGTGTCGGTACGCAGCAGCGATGAGTTCGGGCAGATCGCAGCTTCTGCTGGCCACATTCAGGCGCAGCTCGGTGCGCTGATTGCCGGCATCCGGCAGGCCACCCAGCAGGTGAGTGTTGGCATTTCAAACATGCGTCAGAGCGCCGAACGTACTGACGACGCACTTTCACGTCAGGACAGCGAAACCGAACAGGTGGCGGCTGCAATGCATGAGATGGCCACAACGAGCCAGGAGGTTGCACGTAACACCGCCGAGACCGCCCAGGCCACGCAGGATGCGCGCAGTCGTTCCCAGGAGGGCGCACTCGCATCAGCCAACGCTATCGGTGGTATTGAGAGCCTGACTGCAAGGGTGCACGAGGCGGCGGAGGCGGTCGGACGCATGAAGGGTCGCGCCAAGAACATCGGCGAAATCCTGGCCGTGATCGCGCAGGTGAGCGAGCAAACCAAGCTTCTCGCGCTCAACGCAGCGATCGAAGCTGCACGTGCCGGCGAACAGGGTCGCGGATTCGCGGTCGTCGCCGACGAGGTACGCTCACTAGCTCAGCGCACTCAGACGTCCACTGAACAGATTCAGGAAATTATCGAGCGGTTGCAGGATGGCGTGCAGGAGACGGTTCAGGCCATGGAGCGTGTGAGTGCCGACGCTGCGACAAGTGAAGTCCAGGTTGAAACAGCCGCCAGTTCGCTTGCCGAGATTGTAGGCGCAGTCAAGCGGATTGACGAGATGAGCCTGCAGATTGCCACGGCGGCGGAGGAACAGACTGCGGTTGCGAACGAAGTTAGTCGGAACCTGACAACGATTGCTGAAGGTTCCAGACAGGCGGATGGATATGCTCGCGCCGCAGCAGACCAAAGCCGTCAGCTCGAAAGTTTGATGGGCGAAGTCGCCACGCTAGTGAAGCGGTTCCGGATTCCGGAAAGTCATTGATTCGCATACAAACTGACAGCATCTCGGTGATGCCGCGAGCACAGGTTCGGAAAAATCCCAGGCACATCCGTATTGGGGGCTATTGGGGATATTCGTTCGTTCCTGAGGCAGCGAAAGGTTTCACGGATTTCCGCGTCAACTTGCGGTTAGCGCGATCCGCAATGGAACTGCTAGGATCGTACGACAGTTGAGAAACGGCAGGGAGAGTCGGCCTGCCAACGTGTCGCCTTCACTTGCTGTAGCATGAGCCTTTGCGTACCCATATCCCACGCTCCTCGCAGTGAAGCAGTTCCGCCGAGCTGCAGACATACTCTCCAATTCGATAACTCACGTCATTGAAATAGCAGACTCCTCCTTCGATATCGAAGTCGTAGGAGCTGACATCCTCAGCGGCATCGTCGAATATGGGCGAGGTTCTGAGCTCTGGGTCAGGTGCGCCGACTTCCGTCACATCGATATGCCGTGTCATGGTTTTTTCCTCGGATACATGGTGCGCTAGGCTCATACTTTCCACGCCTTGCGACAACCCGGCACTCTTTCCACGTGCTATTTGCCGAGCCGCTGGCATAGGGTTTCTTTGTGAATATTTATACACGATCCCGAGGTAGCCCGATTTGATCCAGGTCAGAGCAGTCGATCCGGCTGTCTGAGTCGAAAACCGCTTTACGGATAAGCAGATTGTCGTTGCGGGTGAGTGGATTCTCGGTGTCCCGGGACCCTGCGAGATCCAGAGTCGATATCAGTGGTCTTCCCTCCAATTGTCAGCCTTGCGCATCGGCGCCCGGTCGGTCATGAGGCCTTGCTCAAAGCCTGCAGCGCGAACGGCGATTCCGTTTCTCCGCTAGATGCCTTCGGCATGGCGGGCGCCGAAGTGGAAACGACGCTGCTCGACCGTCTGTGCCGTGCATTGCACGTGCGCACATATCTCGATCAGTGCCTGGACAACAGCTGGCTGTTTCTCAACGTCAACTCGGCAGTGGTAATGCACGGGAAGGCTTACGGCGCATTTTTCGCCGATCTTCTCGAGCGCTATGGATTTCCGGTCCATAGGGTTGTCGTGGAGATACTTGAGGATTCGACCCATGATGAATCGCAGCTGAGCGCAGCGGTCTGGTATTATCGAGATCTCGGATGCCTGGTTGCCATCGATGATTTCGGTTCCGGATATTCCAGTTGAACGCATACGGGCCTGGCGCCGGACATTGTAAAGCTGGATCGCTCAATTCTCACTCAGGCGGAAACCAAGAAAAAGTGCGCCGCGTTCTTCCCAGCCTGGTGTCGCTCCTGCACGAAGCCGGATGTCTGGTAGTGATGTAGAGTATTGAATCGGAGGACGAGGCGCTGATCGCGATGGACGCCGATGTGGATTTCGTGCAAGGGTATTACTTCGGTCGTCCAGCGGAGGCTCTGAAAATAAAGAGCGTAGAGACATGCACGCTGATGCGTCTGTGCGAGCAATTCAAGAACGCATCCGCCGAGGAATCGAAAGCGCAAGAGGCGCGCATTGCCGCCCATATTTTCGAATTCCGGGCATGTGTGGCGGCGCTGCAAGCGGACGTTCCATTCGAATATGCCTGCGCCGAGTTCGTACGCCGCGCCAGTGTCGCGCAGTGCTATCTGCTGAACAGGAACGCTGGCCAGATCGGTCGCAACCTGACGTCGTCATCCAGCGCCGCGAAGGTCGATCCCGGATTCCTGCCGCTGTAGGATGTCTCCGGTGCACATTGGTTCAGACGCTCCTATTTCCGTTGCGCTATCGGACAGCCGGGAATGGTGCATCTGCCCCGGCCTTATCTCTCGCTGACCGGCATGCACATTTGCGTCACCCTGGCCATTGCAATTGAGTACAGCAGCGGTGATGGGGGTGGTACTGTGCTGTGATCTGGACTGTGAATGAATTCGGATTCTGCGGTATACCATGATGTGGTGTGCTTGTGAGATAGAAGAGGGACTGTGCCACGCCGGGTCGGGGGGCGGAGCAACACTGTCTGGAAGTGATGCAAAACTGTGCATGCTGATCCTGTTCGAACAGAGTATTGGCAGTCCGGATGAGGACTGGCGGCGCAGTCCTTGTGTGCTGCGTTTGGCAAAAATCGGTTTTGGGTCTCAGCTAATGCCGGTCTTATCCGTGCGGAATATGCGATCCCAAATCGTCATCGTGACGCCAAAGTGGCGATCGGGGAAGCGGTGATGCTGAGCGTGAAGCCGTCGGCACTGTATGAGCCATGTGCCGTGCAAGCGGCTATGATGCACGGCGTAATGTACGACACCGAATGCGAAGTATCCGGTGGTGACTCCCAAGGTGATTCCACATCCGATCGGGAGATTGCCGAGCAGAGTCGCTGGCAGAAAGACGAATACAATGATCAGGACTGCGCTCAAAAGCGTGGGCGTGGCGAGCAGCGCCTGTGGTTGCCGGTGGTGCTCGTCGTGCAGTCTGCGAAACGGGTCGATGCGATGGAGGACGAACCGATGCATTGCATATTCGAGCAGGCTCCAGATCGCGAGACCGGCAACGACGTACAGCGTTGTCTCGAACCAGGTGTGAGAAGGGGTAAAAAGCAGAATAAATCCGGAAAGCAGCAGGACGGCGGCCAGATAGAAGACGGAATCGATAAAATAGCCGATGCGTGAGTGTTCGATGGCGAGGACTTTCATGTCAGGAATCCGATCGTTTTTGAATCAACTCGGGGGCGAACTCGATCTGCAGTTTCGCTCCAGAGGCGCCAGTGAGCAGGTCTGGTACCTTAAAGACGAACCGCTGTGCCCATGGTGCAGCAGCCGTACGACCGGGGTACCGCATGTTTCGGCCGGCAGGTAACTTTCGATCGGGCGGATCACCCCTGTGCGTGTCGCTAAAGCATGCAGGCCGGTTGCCAGATTGTCCGTCGACCGCGGGTGGAACGGGGCGGAGCGCGATTGAAATGCAGCCTGCGACAAACTGATCATACCAGAATTGGACCGCGTGGCGGCATAAAGGCTCCGTGCCGAGTAGCCAGTTTCACAAAGCGACGGCCTTTTGTCTCCGAGGAGCAGTGCGGGTCGGCCGCGTCTCAGACGCCTGCAGCGCCGGGATACCGGTTCGGGGATACCGCCCAGTCTAGACCGAACCATCTCCTGGCACAGTGCACCGATGGCCTCGGACCGGCCCGCTGAGGTGCCGGGTCAACGTGACAAAATGCAGGACCTGGGTGAAATGCTATTGCGATCGCGACACGGGAGGAAACAGGGGTTTGAATACACGGCCTTCCGCGTGCAGGAATCGGACAAAGAACTCAAACAGGACCAGCCTTGTGGTCTGCACGAACACCAGCAGCGCTTCGATCGCGATTAGCAGGGCATTTCCGATGACAATGACCAGTATGTAGAGCACGGGATTTGCGGAATGCCTCGCCAGCTCCTGGATCACCGCGGAGAATGCCGCATGCCCCAAAGCGAACGCCCCCACGCGCAGAAACGAAATAGTGTTAAGTCCCAGTCGCAGCGCGCTCTCCAGCAATGCACCAGTTGCCGATAGCAGTGTAGTTGATGGGTGCTGCCGGTGCTGCACGAGACTGCCTGCGTAGTACCAGCCTAGCGCGGTAATCGCTACCAGGCCCGCGCTATGATCAAAAATAATCCCCAGGCTGCCCGCATATAGCACGGGGATCGCACCTTCAACGAGCAGCCAGGCCCGCCATTTTCCGCGCCAGAAGGCCTCAAGGCCGCCAAGAAGGAGGCCCAGAATGATCAGTGCGACGCCGAACACCAGCGGCGCAAGCAGGACAGCGAGCGGATGGGCCAGGGGCTTTACCCACAGTGGTGCGATCGCGCCCTCGAAACCAAAGAATTCCCCAAAGACGAAGCCGAAAAAACCTGCGGAGATGCCGCACGGAACCAGGAAATGGCCGTCACGCCAGCGATGGTACAGTGCGGCGCTGACCAACACCAGCACCAAACCGTGGCCGAGGTCAGGAAACATGTAGCCGTACAGCAATGGCACGATCAGCACCAGCAGCCCGCTTGGGTCGACCTCGTTTTCCTCCGGGGTTCCGAACATGCTGGTGAACACCCGAAAGGGCTGGGTCCACCACAGCTCTCTTGCGCGCACGGGCACGGTAGTGCCCGCCGGCTCAGGCGGAAAACGCAGAATGGTGTGAAGCCCTGCGTTGAGCAGGATGTCCTGAAGACGCTGCGGTTGGGTGTCGGTTGTCCAGCCGGTTACGTGGCAGAACTTCCGGTTCGTGGCTGTCGCCGGGACATGCGCAATGTACCATTCGAGCAGCGCCATGTTTCCTAGAGCTTCGGCCAGTCCTCTATCGTCCTTCAGTGTTTCGGTCCGCTGCTGCAGTGCTTTCAGCTCATCGGCGATGACCTCGATCCGTGCATCGATGCGGGGTTGTTGCTCGGGTGTGTGTTGCGGAAGCCATTCCGGGATGGCGATGCGCTGGCAGGAGCGCGCGGCGGCGATTTTCTCGATTTCGGAGATGCGCTCCGGAAGTCCGATGACCACGAAGAAACGGTGGGCGGCACGCGGAAATTCCCCCTCTATGACGTCGCGAAAACGGACATCCAACACTTGTTCTCTGGGGCAACAGAATATGCACTTGCATAGCAGGCCACTGGGATGCGCCAGCGCGAAGAGATTCGGTGCGCTTTCATCGCCGCCTGCGACATACTCGCGCAGCAGGGCAAGATCATCCGCTTCGCGTCGCAGTGCGGCAGTCTCGGCGAGCACAGGGTCGATGCGGGAAATCCAGGCGTTAAGGCGGCTCAGTGCCGTGCGGGCGATTTGCTCGGGCGGCTCACTCAGACCGGTCGGACAGAGACCGTAGTGCGGCCAATAGTCGTGATAATGGTCGGACAGAATCTTGAATTCATGAACGGCATCGCGGACTTCTGAAATATCCAGCGGAACATTGACTTTCGGATCGAGTTCGAGCTCCACCGTGCCCGTTTTTGCCAGAGCCTCCAGTGCCTGCACGGTCTCGTCCCGCGGCGTATAGGCTTCGAACCAGCGCGCTCTTTGAGGCCGAAAACTCGCGATGATTCTTTTGAGCTGTTCATCCACAGTTGCCAACCACGCCACGATACGCCTCCAGGGCAGGGCCGCCTCCGATCAGACGAGTATAAGGAATTACCCGATGATGCGTGAACCCGTGCGAACGGACTCCGGCTGATTTGCATGCCGGTGACACACCCGCGTTGAACCATCCGGCCGCAGGGGTCGCTTTCCATTCTGAGAACGGGCCGCCGCAAGCTGCATCCGTCATGGATCCATCAAATCAAACCAGTATTGGGGCGATCCTGCTGCCCGCAGTGTACGCCAGCGATGATCGGGTAACGTACAGTCGAACGCGCTGCAAGTGCCTGAAAATGTTCATGCCGTACAGTCAGTCACGGGTGTAGCGGCGATCCCGTGGATCGGCCGGAGGGGTGCACCGGGGAATTTGATATACATCAAGATGCCCGGAAGAAGGGGCAGGTATAAAGAAACAGTAAGAAAAAGTACGGTGATGTATCGGCTCCGGTAGCACGGAAAGGAGATGTTCTATGACAACGGCTACAGAATCGGCAAGGAGGAAGCTAGTCGATGACTTTAAGGCATTGACCGCGGATACAGAGGAACTGCTGCGTGCAACCGCGACCCTTACCGGGGAGCGTGCGAGTGCGGCACGTGCCCGTGTCGAGGAACGGCTTCGTGCGGCAAAGGATGCTGTGGGCGAGTTCAGTGGGGATGTTGTCGAGCGCGGCCGCGCAGCGGCCGAGGCGGCCGACCGGACGGTGCGTGATCACCCTTGGGAATCCGTGGCGATCGCCGCCGGGCTCGGCTTCCTGCTGGGCATGCTGACGGCGCGTCGCTGACCGATATGGCGGGGTCTGAAGCGGGTTCGCGTCCGGTCGGACTAGTTAAGTCGCTGCGTCGGATGATATCGACCCTGATCGAGATTCTGGAGACTCGTGTCGAACTGGCGGCGACCGAGATCGAAGAACAGGGGTTGCGTGTCGCACAGCTCATCGTACTGTCTCTTCTGATTCTGTTTTTCTTCTGTCTGGCTGTCATATTCGGTACCGTGGCGGTGGTGGTAGCGTTCTGGAACCGCGATCCGGTCATGGTTTTAGGTGGATTCGCGGCGCTTTATCTGGCGCTAGCGATCGTTCTCGGTGTGATCTGGCGCGTGCGGGTAAAGGCGCGTCCACGCCTTTTGTCCGCTACGTTGGCAGAGCTTGCGCGTGATCGCGAGGAGTTGACACCACGATGAGCGCGAGAATTTCCGCTGTTGTGCGCAGGCGTCGGAATCTGATCGCGCGCGCGGCCGAGCAGCGCATCGAGTTTGCGGTTGCCGCCCGGCAGTGGCGCGAACCGATCGCAGTGGCCGATGGCGCATTTCGATTCGGACGGACTTTGCGCCGCCACCCGGTGCCGCTGGTCGCGGTGATCGCAACGCTTCTGTGGTTACGAGGGCGGCGCGTACTCTTTTGGGCTGGGCCACTGGTCGCTGTGTGGAAGCAATTCCGGTCGCGCGACGGACAGGGTGGCGTGTGTGGTTCCCGCCACACTGCGCCCTGATTTCCTTATCCGGAGCAAGCGCGGTTTGTGCGCACGGGGGTGGGTGTCAGCCTGTGTGCAGCGCACTGACCCCCAACAGCCCGGTGAGTTTGTTCCAGACCTGCAGCGGAGGAACTGTCTGATAACAGGCCGGCGTGACCGGTGCGGGTCCGCG
>JAJYDT010000014.1 GCA_021777335.1 Pseudomonadota bacterium
CGCATCAATGATGTAGATCTCCGGCGCAGCCGAGATCGCATCGTTTGGACATTCCGGCTCACAGACCCCACAGTTGATACATTCGTCCGTGATCATTCTAGACATGGGCATGCCCACCAGCGATCGCTGACGCGCCGCCTGGGCAGGGTTCCGGCACGTGCGCCACGTTACCGCCGGCCAATCTGCACACGCCACATCTGCGGGCCCTGCTCAAGATACTGCCACGTGAACTTTTCCTTGTGTTCCGCCTCGAACTGATAGTAAAGCGGTTTCGGGTCATGGTCATTCACCAGAACAAACCGCTCGCCCGGCTTAAGCCGCTCGTAGGTCTCGAATATCTGGTGATGACGCTCCATAGGAACGAGGGAACGGACATCAAGGATTCTTGGTTCGGGCATGACGACCTCCATGACTGGATTGCTGTGAACGGTTGTTGCGTGTAAGGGTATGCAGGACACCATTTAATCGCTCGGCTTCTCCCGGATGTCCATGGCGAAGAGCGGACCAGGCGGCTGCGGCCAGGCGGCATGCCTCCTCTTTGTGATCGCTCCTGCCGAGCGCAAGGAGCGCGTCGATGAAGATAAGGTTGAGCGCCGACAGCTCGTCGGTAGCCGCGCGCCACTCACTCATGGGGATCATCCGGGATATCGAAATACGTCCGGGCGGCCGGCACCATTTTCACGGGGGACCAGCGTGGCTCCCACACAAGCGTGACATCCACGTCCTTGACGCCGGGAATCCGCAACCCGCGCTCGCATACGGCCATCATGATGTAATCCTGCGCAGGGCAGCCGGGCGTGGTCATGGTCATAGTGATGTGGACGATGCTGTCGGCAACCTTGAGCGCATAGACAAGCCCGAGATCCACGATGTTGTAGCCAAGTTCCGGGTCGATCACATCCCGCAAGGCCTCTAGCACGATGTCTCGGGACGGTTGCATGATGTCGTCCATGGCTTAGAGACCGCGGCGGACCAGCAGGTGCACGCCGTCCGCACGCCGGTCGACCCGGATCCCGGCGCCCCGCTCCTCGAGCTGCGGATACAGGAACTGGGGTTCGCGTTCGTTGATGGCCTCAAGAACCTCTCCCGGCTGAAGGTGTTCGAGCGCGTCGAGAATCCGGATCATCGGCTCAGGAGGCTGCAGGCCACGATTGTCGAGCAGCGTACCCGCAGGGGGCCATGCCCCATCGTCGGTCGCAAGAGACAGCCTCTTACTGGGCAGTTTTTCCGCCGAAGCGGCGCCGGGCGTGAACAGCACCTCCCAGTCACCCTCTCCGCGCCGCGTCGCTTCATGGAGAAAACCTTTTTTACCGAGGACCGCATAGAGCGGCAGCGGCTCAAAAATGGTAAGCAACCGCAGAGACTGCCCAGGCGCAAGGTTCGCGACCTCCTCGAGTATCTGCGGCAGGGGTTCTCCGCCCCGACGCAGTTCATCCCGCAGATCAAGTGTTCGTGGTTCACGGATGGCCATGACGCAAATCCTCTCTTTGGATGGTGGGTGCATGCGATGAAACCGCGGGCGGGAGCCTGACATAGGTACCACGCCACGCGCGCCAGTACTCACGACTGAGTCCGAGCGTCGCGAGGGTGCTGAGCGCCGCACCCCCGCGCATTGGCAAGGGTGTTTCGATGGCGGCGCCAACTACGGTCAGCCAGACACCCGCGAAGTAAAGGAAGAACCACAGCGCGGCACAGGGCTCGCAGACAAGGTCCTGTACCCGGGGAACCCAGCCGCGCCCGATCATTTTCCCGAACCGCGTGAGCCACGAGAGAAACGGGATCACCTTGTAGAGCTGCGTGAGCCCAAGGCCGCCCAGCCATCCAAGAAGGGCAAGCACGACAAGTGGCGGAGCCACGCGCGCTGCCCGTCCGCTTATGACGAGGATGGCAGCAGTCACCAGCGCAGCCGCGAGACTTATGAATGCACCCGCTGCCGCGCGGTTGTGAAGCTCGATCCGCCGACGCTTGCGGGCACGATAAAGACGAACGAGGTCCGCGAGATATGCGCTGATCGAGGCACCGATGAGCAGCCAGCCGGCGCGCTCCGCAAGGATCATCACGGATCCGTGCCACACGAGATCCAGAAGACCGGCGGCCACGGTCAATCCGAATCCCGTGATTCCGAGCCCGAGAACCACTTCACCCAGGACACCCCGCTCCTCGGGTGCCAACATGAACATGGACAGAAGCTTGTAGCTCACGCCCATCGCCGTGAGCGTAAGCCAGCCGCCGACGCCGGCGATCGCGTGATACCCCACCCCGCTCGCGAGGTGCAGCAACGGCCCATGGCTCGATACAGACGCTCGGAGCGTGAACGCAAACAGCAACCCCAGGGACATCGTGACAATGAGAAAGAGAAACCCGGCTCGCACGAAACGGCCCGGAAGCGGGAGCGGCCGGGTCCTCAGAAGCGGTGTTGCGAGATTCACGAGTGCAAGGACCACACCGGCACACACGGATAAGCCGCCCACCACAAGACACCAAGCGCATGGCGCGCGCGCCATGTCGCGCGTGACAAACCCGGTAACCATGCCAACGAGGCCCACCTCGATCAGGACAAGTGCCGCGGCCGAGAGTCGCTGATCGAGGAGCGCTCGCGAGGTAATGACCGGTACAAACTGCGACAGCGCACCCAGCATGAGCAACGTGAGCCAGCCGATTGTGACAAGATGTACCGCGGCAAGAGTCGCGCCGCCCGTGAGCGCGGCTGAAGGCCAGGTGAAGCCCAGCACGATGAGCGCCTGAGCAAGCAGGAAATTTGCGAGCGCGCAGGCAAACGTGATCAGCGTCCATCGGGAGAGACGCTCTGTCAGCGGGGCCATCGATCCTCCGGTGAGCAAGGTCTTGCCGCCCCGGGCGCGCACGATCCACAATCGCGTAACCAGGTGGCACTCATACAAGTCGCCGATATGCTCATGATGTCCTAGCATGCGGCCAAGGACCGGCGATACCCTTGATCCACGTCAAGCCTGAAAAAACAGACGCGCCGGGGGGCACCGCGCTGGTGATGTTCGAGGCCACGGCCAGCCTTGGTTCACACGCTTTCCGGCAGCGTATACTGGTCCGGTGACCGACATGACTCCTGAAGCCCGGGATCCGGCGGAAAGCGACGAGACGCTCACGGATGTCCTGCGCCGGCATTTCCTGTTCAGCGCACTCGATGAACTACAGAAGACGCGCTTACTTGCGCACGTCCACCGGCGGCACTTTGATTCCGGAGAACATTTGTTCATGCAGGACAGCGAGGCGCGGGTATTTTTTCTCCTGCTGTCCGGCGCGATCAAACTGTATCGCGTCTCGGCCGACGGCCAGGAGAAGATCATGCGCTTTATCCGCCCGGGCCAGAGCTTCGCGGAGGGCGTGATGTTCATGGATAAACCGCGCTATCCGGTGCATGGACAGGCGATCGAGCCAGGGACGCTGGCAAGCATCGAGAGTGCCGCGTTTCTGGACGTGCTGCGTGCGTCGTTCGATACCTGTCGCGCGGTGATGGCGCAGATGACCCGGCGCATCCAGGATCATTGGGACGAAATTGAGGCGCTCACGCTGCAGAACAGCCGTTACCGGATGGTGCATTATCTGCTTGGGCTTGTGCCCGAGGGACGACGGGGGCGCGTGCGCGTGGAGCTGCCGACCTACAAGGCCATGATCGCTGCCCAACTCGCGATGACGCCTGAGACTTTTTCACGCGAACTGCGGGCACTGAGTGACGCCCATCTCATCGAGGTACACGGCCGGATGGTCGATATCGTTGACCCAGGCGCACTTCTGCAACACATGGCACACTGCACACCCGATGAACGATCCCCCTGAGGAACACTAAACTCCGAAGACACGTTTTTCTGGCGGATCGGGGCTCCCAAAAGATGAACACGAGGGGGTCCCCTGTACCCTTGATGGGATGGAACCGGGTGCGCCGGACCGTTGACGACACCCTATGTCCCGGCGAGGCGGCGTCAATGACGCCCCCCCACAACAGGCAACGACCGCCCCGGCCGCCACTCCGTCCAGTACCAGTCTTACCTCAAGCGCTTCCGGGCGCCTACCCCGCTCTCGCTGAAACGGATACGCACAAGGCCCTGCTGCGCATGTCCCATGTAGTGCATATTGACGTCTGCGCTGCAGGAGTACCGTAGTTCGCGAACAGCGGAGGGGATCATGGTCGTTCCGAAGCCCGTTACCTCACCCGGCGGAGTGCGCCCACCACACCGAAGATCGCGGCGTGCCGGAAACGCCTGGCAACGAGGTCACACCAAACGGATAAATGCCGTCGTGATGCAGGCGCGGATCTGGATCCCAAGCATCCATGAAAGCCCTTAGGTCGGCGCAAGGTTGAGATGCTGGTTGACCGCCCGCTCCGGGTCGTACAGATAGTCGACACGCCCGGCCTCGACCTCCTTCAGGTATTCGTTGAAACGCTCCTTTGCCGCGACCCAATCGATACCCATCTTCTCGACCAGTTCCTCACAGGGCGAGGCATGCCACTGCAGCTGCACGATCCTGAGCGGATCCGCACCGCACGCAAGCGCGGCGAACTGCACGTCGGCCATGACGGGCATGCTGTAGTGCCGATCATGGGCCTTGCCAATCCACTGGTTCTTGTCCATGGTGGTGACGCACCCGGTATCGTGTGTCAACAGCACGTCGGCACGCGCTTCCTGGCGCGCCACGCGGATCTTCCGGTCCATGGTAAAAGATCGAACGAACTCCCGCTCGGAGATGATGTGCCGGAAACCAAACCCACAACAGTCATACCAGGTCGAATAGTCTATGACCTGGGCACCCAGCGACATGGCCACGGAGGTCGTGACCGCCACCCGGTTCCCACCGAGCACCTCAGGATCGTAGATCGCGTCTTCCGGAATCATCTTGTAGACATGGCAAGCGGGGTGTACCGCCACGCGGAGGTGGGAGACGTCGACGCGCTGGAGCTCAGCCGCGATGCGCCGACGCATCACATGAAGCCACTCGCTGTAATGCACGATCTCTTCCGGGATGACAATCTTGCCATCCACGAGGCGTCCGATCTTGCCGAGAATCTTTCTTACCTTGTCCCGCAGTTCGGCGGATTCGATGAGATATTTACGGATCTCCTTGTAGTTGCCAAACGACGTACCGCAGTGCACGAGCGGATAGAAGTGACCAAGATCGAAGCCATGCTGTTTTCCTGAAACATACGCCTGGTGGAAATTTCGGAGAAACACGGCCGCAAGGGACTCGACATTGCCGATACCGGAACCGTGGTAGTTCCAGGCCGTGCAACTCGTCTGGTCCGTCTCGTCGAGATACTCTGTGCCAAAACGGTTCATGACCCAGAGCAGACTCGTTGGATAGCCTGGGATGTTGCCGCACTGGCCACACGACTTGTGATGCCACAGACGGTTCGTCGGAATACGCTTGTTCCATCCGTAAAGCGTCTTCGTGTCCACCGGCTCATGCGCATCCGTAATCCTATGGACGATGACCTCCCCGTCTTTTTCGAGCTCCGCCAGATGCTCGCGGATATCGTCCATGCGCGCGCCAAGATCCATGGTCCTGCGGTCCACGTGCCGACGGACCCATTCCGTTGCCTGCTCCGCCTCGGCGGCAGACAGATGCGTTTCCCGGAAGAATGATCCGTGGCCCGCGATGCCGCGAGCGTTATGGTCACGAGTTTCCATAGGGTTCGCCTCTTTAAGGTTTATGAAAACGAGGCGGTCATTGTGGAACGTCCCCGGCCCGGATTGGCTTGATCTCGATCAAGCGCATAGTGTGCGCGGGAAGATCAGGATGTCACGATACCCTTAAGGTGGCACCGGGCGGTCGTCAGCGCAGGCAAGCACATAGGTGAGCCAGTCGCTCGATAACCTGTCCGAGAGACGGTTTTGGGCCTGGCGCGCTGCGAGGTTATCAAGATCAACCCAGGCAAGCGGCTGATCCTGCCCTGCACACGAAAAAACGGCGCGCGTACGCCGCCCAGTTGCGGGATCGATCTGCCACTGCAGGCACTGAGCGCACACACCTTTCAGCATGCACTGCATAGGGCTGCCCACGGTCGCGACTACCTCAAGCCCGGGCCTGAAAAATCGCGCGAAATCCCCTTTGAGGGCATGCTGGAAAACCTTGAGCAGCCCGGTCGAACCCATCACCATCAGGCGATCCACCTCGGCAAGCGGGATTCGCGGGGACGCGGTTTCTTCCTGGCCGAGGACACGCAGCACCTCCACCATGTCGACGGCCTGAAGCGAGCGGTCCTGTGGCCGTCGCGCCGTGATCAGTGGCCCGGCTGCGGTGCACCAGACAATCTGGTCGGCCGCCTGTTCGAGTTCGTCCTGCAGGTCGAGCTCCGCGGCGTTCGCCAGCGCCGCCACGTACAGCACCCGGTTGCCCTCGGCACGCAGCGCCGGACCAATGTCGAGCATCACCGCTGCGCCCCAGCGGCCCGCGACGATTACGATCGTCTTGCCACGCGGTATGTCCGTGGGTGCGCCAGTCGGGCCCATGAGTACAAGTGGTGTCCCGGGTTCGAGACGTCCTGCAAGACGCGGTCCCGTGCCCCACTGCAGGACCATAAGACGGATCTGATCACCCTCGACACCGGCACCGCTTACTGTCAACAGCGGCACCTGCAAACGGGTGCCGGCCACTACCGGGCTTGTCGCCTCAAAGGTCTGTAAACGGAAGAACTGTCCGGGACGGAAGCGTCGCGCTGCCATCGGAGCACGCACCCACAGCTCCACCATGCCTGGGCGGCTGCGATCAACAGCAGCTACACGCGGCACAAAAAGATCTGCCATACGCGACTGGAACGCGGGCAGATCTTCCTTCGCCAGCGGCCGTGACTCGATCGTCGTCATCACGTGCGGCCATGCGGTCTTGGCCGAAGCGATGGCCTTCACCACGCTGCCATGGAACACCGGATGTGTATCCCCGAGAAAGCTGACGCGGCGTCCGTCCCATCCATAAGACGTGAACGGCCCACTCTCCGGCGATTTGCAGTGTTCTGCCACCGCGACAGCCTGCAGACCACCGCCGTTGGCAACGTGCGCCTGAAAATGATTGTCGTCCATGACGAAGCTGCCTGGGTGTTCCTGCTCATAGATCGTATTTGGCGCGGAGCCTGCGGCAATGAAAACGGCACGCGCGGGCAGGTGTACCTCCTGTCCTTGTCCGACAAATCGCCCATCTACCTCGATCATCCGCTGCAGCACGAGCGCCTTCACATGACCGTACTGGTCCAGTTCCGCGCGCACCGGGTCGAGCCCCTCCGCGTAATAGATCCCCTCCTCCGCAGCCTTCAGGAGTTCCTCGTGGTTGCGCGTGTATGCCGGAGCATTGTTCATACCCTTGCGATAGGCAAGCGTGACCCCACCCCAGGCGCGGATCAGCGGAATGAAATCCGGCAGCTCACCAGCGCGCTCGGCACGCGCACGTTCAGCACGTACCGCCCGCCCATGTTCAAGGAATTCCTCAAAGATGGCCGCATCCTCCTCAGACAGCGCCCTGGAAGCCGAGCGCGAGCCGGGTTGCGCGGACATCGCCTCGTGACGCATGAGCACCTTTTCCACCTGCTTCACGTAGTAGGCCTGTACTTCGGTTGCCGTGTCGACTGCGGTAAGACCGCCACCGATAACGACGGCCGGGAGACGCACCTGCAGATTGGCGAGACTTGTATGTTTTCCGGCGCCGGTCAACTGCAACGCCATAAGAAAATCGCTCGCCTGGCGCATGCCGCGGGCAAGGCTATTGGTCATAGGGAGCACGCGGGGCAACCCCGCGCCGGTTGCGATCACCACATGGTCGAACCCGAGATCCCATGCGTCGGGAACCGTTACGGTGCCTCCAAAACGCACACCGCCAAATACCTGAAAACCCGGGCGGCGCGCGAGCGTGAGATAGATGAGTTTGAGGAAGTTCTTATCCCAACGCACCGTGATCCCATATTCGGCCACACCACCGAATCCGAGCAGGATGCGTTCGTCCAGGTCTTCGACAAGGCGCGACCAGTCGCGGATCGGGGCGGTACACCAGGCAGATGGGAGCGGCTCGATCTTGAGCCCATCGATTCCCACCACTGCACACCCCTCCATCGTCAGATGATGCGCCATGGTGAACCCAGCGGGCCCGAGCCCGGCGATCAGGACCTTCCGGCCATTGTAGGGTTTCATGCGGTACTGGACACGCCGCAATGGATTCCAGCGTGCGAGGAGATCATAGATCTCGACCCCCCAGGGCAATGCCAGTACGTCAGTCAGTATCCGGGTCTCAGTCTGCGGAATGTCCACCGGATCCTGCTTCTGATAGATGCAGGCCTTCATGCAGTCGTTACAGATCCGGTGGCCCGTCGCAGGCAGCATGGGATTGTCGACCATGATCATGGCGAGCGGTGCAATGACGTGGCCTTCGCGCTTCAGGACATGCATCTCGGAGATCTTCTGGTCGAGCGGGCAGCCAGTGAGCACGACTCCGAGTGGGTTCTTCTTGAGCCCGAGTTCTGGCACACCCTTTTTCTCAGGGAACCCGCGGGAACAGAAGTCGCCCTCATGGTCGTGGCAGTAGATGCAGTAATGCACCTCATCCTGAGCCCTACGGGCGTCCGCGCGCGGGTCAGTCAGGTGAAAACCGTCCCGGCGCCGGTAGTGGTGTGCCTCCTGCATCTCGGTGCCATAGCGCTCAATGCGATCTAAAGGCACAAGGTGCGCATGATCGACCCGTTCGGGCAGATGGAAACTCACCCAGCCTGCCACACGTGAGTGACCCCCGGACATGCGCAACGCCAACACGCACCACTGCGTCAGCGCCTCTATGGATGCCACATGTAACTCTGGCTGCGCGATCCAGTCTTCGCCAAGACGCGCGACAGCGCCCTCGCGATCCCGTGGATCAAGACGCGCGCGCGCAATCTCTTGGTCGAGCCACGCGTCAAGTTCATCGAAGGAGTGATTGATGTCGCCGGCATAACGCCGTGCGCGGCGCAAGACGTAGTGTTTCTTGAAACGCATGACAACATCGTGGGATCGCGTGGCCTCGCGCGCGGCGGTGACCTCGCGTTCGATACCGAAGAGACTCGCAACAAATAGCTCCACGTGGGGCGCGCAGGCAAGGAGCAGCTTGCTTATTTCGAGCGGTGAGGTCGGCGTGTTGCTGCCGCGATAGTCTTCAAGCGCGCGGGCGAGTAACGCGTCATGCCGCCCAAGCTCGGCCAGAAAGGCCCGGTCCAGGCGGTCCAGACCCTCCGCAGTGAGAATCTCGCTGAACACAAAACCCTTGAGATCAAGTCTTGAGTGATCCATCAGTACCCGCCGCGGCAATACCGGAGATTCACCCCGCGCTCATACCGCTTATCTGTACCTGAAACTCCCAGATTACCTGCCATCAACTCCTCTCCAGTCCTATGATCGCCGCCTTGGGCCGCTATGATACACGTCGCGATGTCATTTCGGGTCAGGTGGGAAGGGGTTATCAGTAACCGCACCGGGTGGAAAAGAAACCCTCCGCCACAAATCAGGCCAAGTATCCCGGGAGACCTTCTTCCGCAGACGTGACATGGGTAACAATGGCCATGTTCCAAAAATCGAGGGCAACGCAACGGGGCCTGTGAGTATGACATGACCACGGCACTTAAGTAGGTGCAACCCTTGGGATCGGCTCATTCCAGGGTTCTGGCGGGGCTGGTCGTGTGAACTCGCAGACGACCCGCAATGGCTGGGCGTCACGACCACGCTCCTTACGCAATACAGCCGATCGAACGCAACTCCCGACAGCGCGGAGATGCGCCTGTCCAGACTCAACATCCATTAAAGATCTGCAAACCATGCAAAGTCGACCACTAGACTCATTCGGCAGCGGAGAACGGGGGCCGAACTCCCGGGACCGCGTGCCTTGTGTTCGATCTGCGACCGAACGACACACGGCGGCCGACCCCCACAGCGCACCGACAACACCGCACCACAACTGCGTTTTCTTCAAAAACCCGGTGGTATACTGTGGTATCTGCCGGTTCAATCTCAATACTGGTGGCGAAATGGCGGAATACCGCGGATGTGAATTGCCTGACGACCTGTTTTACGACCTCGATTACGTCTGGGCGCGCGCCGAAGGTGATGGACTGATTGTTCTCGGCATCACAGATGCTGCGCAGACTATGGCAGGTCGAGTGCAGAAAATCCGCATCAAGAAGGTTGGCACACACCTTGCGAAGGGCCGGCACGTGGCTACGCTTGAAAGCGGGAAATGGGCGGGTGGTATTCCATGTCCGTTCGAGGGAACCGTCGAGACCGTCAACGAACAGGTCCTGAACGACCCGCATCTCGTCAATATCGGTCCCTATACCGATGCCTGGCTGGCCAAGGTCCGGCCTACGGACCCGAGGCACGCCTTTGACGCACTGACAACGGGAATCGTGGCGATCGAGGCCCTGAAACGCTGGATCGAACGCTACGACGTGCAATGCATGCGCTGCGCCCAACCTTAGGCGACGCTCCGTCCGCGGCGCGGCGCGCAACGCCCTCAGGAAAGCAGGGCGGCTACCGATGGGGCATCGGCTCCAAGCAGTTCAGCGACGACCGGATACAGCTCCGCTTCCTCCTTTTCGTCGTGGTGTTTGAGAATCTGCGCAACCACGCCCACCAAACCCTTTGCCTCATCGACATCTTGCCCCACAATGGCCTCGGCGATCTCGTCGAAAAATGCGCGCAGGTCCTTATGGCCTTTCCGCAATATGCTGGTCAGCGGATTGTCGTTGCCATATTTCTTCTCATAGGCCGGGAAAATCCACGCCTCCTCGGTCTTCATGTGCCGCTCGATTGCCTCGCGAAATATGGTAAAAGCCGATACACAATCGGCCCAATCGCCGCCGAGATCCTGTTCTGCCCTCTCGAACAGCGTGTCCAGACGGCGATGGTCTCGAGTGAACGCTTCCTGAATAGTGGTCATGGTCTCCTGAATTTCCACACGCCCGGAACAGGTGCGGATGCCGCGGTAACGCCACCCCTGTATGTATGCGCGCGCCATGGATGCGCGAACCCGGGCCATTATGCCGCATCCGGTTTACTGACCGAAAGGAGCACGCTATGGAAGTCCGATTGCTGGTTTCAAAATGGTGTCCGGTCTGTCCACAGGCGGAAGAGATCTGGAACCAAGTTGCGCAGCAACACCCGCTAGACTATCAGGCCATCGACATCACTGATCCCGTGGGACGGGCGCTGGTCAGCAACCTGCGGATCAAGACAGTACCCGCGCTCGTTATTGACGGCAAGCTCCGCGCAGTCGGAGTCCAGTCATTTGGTGATGCCGTCAAGATGGTGAACGAGGATGCCAAGACGTGATCTCGATCCGTCGGGTCTACGATCCCCCTATCCGCGGCGAAGGCCGCCGATTTCTTGTCGACCGGCTGTGGCCACGAGGCATCAGGAAAGAACAACTTGGCCGCCATCGCTGGGTACCGGAAGTTGCGCCGAGCCCGGAATTACGCCTATGGTTCGGTCATAATCCGGCACGCTGGAGACAGTTCCAGCAACGGTACCTTGGGGAACTCAGAGGGTGTACCGATGCAACAGCGCCGCTGCTTGCAGCGGCCCGGAAAGGGCCGGTCGTACTGCTCTTTGCAGCAACGGATCGCGTGCACAATAATGCGGTGGTCCTGCGGGGTCATCTGGAACGGCGTCTTGCGCAGCCCCGACCGTGACCGCGCGCCCACAGATCTCTCCAATAAAACGTGCAATTGCATGGGCACACGCATCGGTGTTGCGCGGGGGTACCTTGAGGCACGTATCAGGCGGCCAAGCCTCAGTCCGGATTTTCCGTCAGAAATAGATCCATATAAATTTCAAATAGTTATCATTACAATAGAGCCCATGATCATGTGCTCATCGTCAGATCTCAAACAAAAAATCCGGGCTGAAGAAATAGGTCAGTTCTCGACCAACGACCTTGAAGGACCGCCGGACACCTCTCAACACCGAGCCTGGGCCCGGATACGCGCAAACATGCGCATGGATACCTCTCTGGTGGAAATTTCCGATTTATTGAATGGGGGTTGAACAACGGCAGTCTCGCGGAACAGACATTCTCGGCGCGACCGATGAGGCACCAACCGGCACATGCCTCTTAATCACGCGCCCACGGTCATGTGTGCAAGCAGGCGGTCTTCCAGTTCAATGCGTTCAGCAAGCGCGATACCGAGACGCGAAAGATCACCCGGAAGCTCGTTCAACCGCTCGCAATGGTCTTCACAGTCATATTTGTCATTAAAATCAATAGCGATATCGGTACAGTGACTAATCTGCGGATAGATGTTCGACGCGAGGTCTGCGAGCGGACGCCGACGCTCCATCCCGTTCACGATCCGCTCATAGAGCAGGAAATGTGCTGCAGCGACGTAATCAACCAGCGTCTGGCAGAAAACCTGCAGAAGACCCTGGACATCGCTGTCAGGGCCAAACGGCTCGACGCCTGCAAGCCGGCAAAACTGCACCAGCATCTCCGTTCTTTGGGCACGCAATCGGTCCATGACGTTGCCAGCGCTGCGCCGTTCCCTGACGACGTTACCGGATGTAGCCATAAACTTCTTCCCCTTGAGCCAATATAAATTGCTTCGATCGTTGGTGGTTGCCCGACAGGATACCTGGATCAGAACGGCGCGCCCGAAACACCTTTCAGGGCCCGGGCCAGGTTTCTCACACCGCCTTTCTTGCCGACCCGCTTCATCATCTTCTGCATCTGGGCAAACTGCTTCAGTAGCCGGTTGACCTCCTGCACCTTAGTCCCTGATCCGTTCGAGATACGCACCTTCCGGGAGCCACGGACAATATCCGGATATCGCCGCTCATGCGGCGTCATGGAATCAATTATAGCGACGATCTGCTTCGTTTGCTTGTCGTTGATCTGTTCCCGCGCATTGGCGGAAAGGGCAGCCGCCCCGGGTAACTTGTCCAGGATGGCGCTCAAGCCACCCATCTGGTTCATCTGCAGGATCTGGTCGCGGAAATCCTCCAGATCAAACCCCTTGCCCTTGCTCAACTTCTGCGCGAGCTTCTGCGCCTGCTTCTGGTCGACTTTTCTCTGAGCCTCCTCGACCAATGTGAGGACATCACCCATACCAAGAATGCGGGACGCAAGACGGTCAGGATGGAACGGTTCGAGCGCATCGGTGCGCTCCCCCATACCAATGAACTTGATCGGTTTTCCGGTCACGTGGCGCACGGACAAGGCAGCTCCTCCACGCGCATCGCCATCCGCCTTGGTCAGCACCACGCCCGTGAGCGACAGAGCCGCGTTGAATGCCGCCGCTGCCTTGACTGCATCCTGCCCTGTCATGGCATCGACAACGAATAAGGTCTCAATTGGCGATACCACGGCGTGTATCGCGCGGATCTCCGCCATCATCTCCTCGTCGACATGCAACCGCCCCGCGCTGTCAACAATCAACACGTCCTGCACCTGTCTGCGCGCCTCTTCGAGTGCGGCACGGGCAATGTCGACAGGCGCCTGGCCCGCCGGGACAGAGAGACAGTTGGCGCCTACGTCGCGCGCCAGCTTTGCAAGCTGATCCATCGCCGCGGGACGGTAGATGTCAACACTTGCGAGCAGAACCTTCTTTCCGTGGCGTTCAATCAGGAAGCGCGCAAGCTTGGCCGTCGTCGTCGTCTTCCCGGAACCTTGGAGTCCCGCAAGCAGAATCACGGCCGGCGGACGCACACTCAGGTCCAGTGCGTCATTGCGCACACCCATGGCATCGACCAGCGCATCGTGAACAAGCTTGATCACCGCCTGCGCGGGTGAAAGACTCTGCAACACCTCCTGGCCTACGGCTTGCGTGCGGACCCGGTCCACAAACTGCTTCACGACCGGCAGCGCAACATCGGCCTCAAGCAGCGCGCGCCGTACGTCGCGCAACGCGTCGCTGATATTCTCCTCGGTGAAACGGCCCTCCCCGCGAAGACGGCGAAGGGTGGATTGCAATCGCTCGCTTAGGGTGTCAAACATTTGCTGCTCCTCGTGGCGCCCGCATTTTATTGTACCCGCGCCGGCCTTGCCTGTCTTTCGGTGATCATGAAACGGTACGCGGGGAATGATAGAATCTTACCCGCCACATCGGTCCGCCGGGCGGGCGGTGCCGCAAACGCCGAGAGTGGCCAGAGGTCAACACCGGCCAACAGGGGTCATGGAAAACCAGCTTAAGGTCGCACTCCTCTATATCGCACCAATCGCGCTGTATCTTGCGCTAGGTGCCATTGTCTGGAGAAGACTTGCCGCCGGACGGCCGCCAATGGGGAGCGCCAAGGGGAAATTGCTCGTGCTGGGCATTCCCGCGCTCTGCCTGCACGCATGGCTGCTGTACGGCGATCTCTATCAGCATCATGGACTGAGCCTCGGGTTGACAAGCGTTACTTCGCTTGTCGCATGGGCAGTGACGTTTATCTTCCTCGTGACCATGCTGCGCAAACCGATCGAGAATCTTGCCATATTCATCATGCCAACGGCCGCGGCGAGCATCCTGCTCGAGTGGTGGTGGCCGGGTCGCTCCGTCCCTACGCCACAGACTTCCGGCTGGCTGTTCGCGCATCTTGTGATCTCGATACTTGCTTACAGCCTGCTCAGCATCGCTGTGGTCCAGGGGCTCATGCTGGCCATCCAGGAACGCCGGCTCCATCAGAAACAGGCCGGAAAATTCCTTCATGTGCTGCCACCGATGCAAACCATGGAAACGCTGATGTTTCAGATGATCGCCGTCGGCTTTGCGCTGCTGACACTGACCCTTGTCAGTGGCATTTTTTTCTCCGAGCAGATATTCCACCGCCCGCTGGTCATGACGCATCACATTGTGCTTTCCCTCTTCGCATGGGTCGTGTTCGCGATCCTGCTCCTTGGCCGCTGGCGCTTTGGCTGGCGCGGCCGCAATGCGGTACGGTGGACGCTCGGCGGTTTCTTTCTTCTTCTTCTGGCGTATCTTGGCACCCGCTTCGTCTTGGAGATCGCCTTTGCACACTGAACACGACCCTGGTCCCGCCATGTGCGGGGCCTGAGGTTAATCAGGAGCATCTTTCGACTTGAACCTTTCCACCGGCATCATGGCCGCCATAGTCGTCTTTCTGGTGCTGTTATCGGCATTTTTCTCCGCAGCCGAGATCGGCCTGATGACGCTGAACCGCTACCGTATGCGGCATCTTGCCGACTCAGGACATCGTCGTGCGCGCGTAGTCCGCCGCCTGCTCGACCGCCCGGACCGTCTGCTCGGACTGATCCTGTTCGGCAACAACTTCGCCAACATTGCAGCCTCGTCGGCCACCACCCTGCTCACCATCCGGCTGTTCGGCGCCACGGCAGTCGGGATTGCCACACTGGTACTGACACTCGCGATCCTGGTATTCGCAGAGGTAGCACCAAAGACCTTAGCCGCACTCTACCCGGAACGCGTCGGGTTCTCGGTCGCGTATCCGCTACGGCTGCTCCTTTTTGTGTTTTACCCGCTGATCCTTATCATCAACACGCTCGCGAACCTGGTGCTGCGCGCGTTTGGTGTTCCGCTCAAGGGGCACAAGGAGCCGCTCGGAACAGAAGAACTGAAAGCGGTCATCAGTGAAGCCGCCACCCTGATCCCGAAAGGACATCAGGCAATGCTGATCGGCCTGCTTGATCTGGAAAAAGTGACCGTTGATGACGTGATGGTACCGCGTGGAGAAATAGAAGGGGTCAATCTGGATGCAGACTGGGACGAGATCATGAGGCAGATCGCGAACTGCCACTACACCCGCCTGCCTGCTTACCATGGCACACCCGACAATATCGCCGGTATCCTTCATCTGCGCAAAGCCCTCAGCCTGAGTCTCGCCGGGCGGCTTGACCGAGAGACTCTGCTTCCACTCCTCATCGAACCTTATTTCATTCCCAGCGCCACCCCTCTGTACAAACAGCTCGTCAATTTCAAGGCGTCACGGCAGAGGATGGGGCTTGTGGTCGATGAGTACGGGGATCTGATGGGACTTGTCACGCTCGAGGAAATCCTCGAGGAGATCGTTGGTGATTTCACACAGAATCCGGGACAACTGCCCGAGATCCGAATCCAGGAGGATGGCACGTATCTCGTCAACGGTAGCACAAATATACGTGACCTGAACCGCAGCCTCGGCTGGCATCTGCCGATCGACGGCCCCAAGACCATCAACGGCCTTATCGTGGAATATCTAGAGGATATCCCGGAGCCAGGCACGAGCCTGATACTGGACGGGTATCTGGTCGAGATCGTCCGTACCCGCGGCACCGCAATCCAGGTGGTACGGATCAAACCGTACGAGCCCCCGCAGAAGCATCACGCCTGAGTACCGCACCGGCGGAAAAACCTTCTTCATTCGCCCAGACAGCAAGGCATCTCCGGGAAGTCACCCTGATGTAGAACGGTGCGCCTGATCGGTCCGGCAGCGTGATGCAGCCACCGTGCGGACGGGCCCGAGGTCCAGGGGCACCAGTCAAGGACGCTAGGGCAACAGGATCGCGTTAGCCTGACAGATGTCCGCGATCCACAAGCCCGGTGTCGCGGTGCGTCGCGGGGGATATCTCGGCAAGATAGGCCCGTGCCCGCGCGATAAGCGGAGCGGGCAGTCCCCGGCGGCCGGCGATGGTGAGCCCATGGGAGATGCCGCTTGAGCCAATCTCAAGATGATAGGTCGGCACAAGGTGCTCGCCATCAAACTGCATGGCCGCATTGACCGCGTGCGCGTGCCGCTCGGCGTACCCCTTGAGCGGGGGCAGATGCGTGGTGATGAGGGCACGGACCCCACGGTCGGAAAGTTCATCAAGCACAGCCATCGCGAGCGCGGCCCCTTCCTCGGGATCGGTCCCTGTGCCAAGTTCGTCGAGCAGCACGAGCGTGTCCGGACCCGCCTCTTCCATCAGCCGCTTGAGCGTCTCCACATGCCCTGCAAAGGTTGAAAGGTGGTGATAGAGGTTCTGTGGATCACCAATCCCGACTATAACCTCACGGAATCCACCGATGGTGCACGGTCCCTCTGAGGGGAGATGTAGCCCGCACCGCGCCATGAGCGTCAGCACACCGACGGTCTTTAGGACCACGGTCTTCCCGCCGGTATTGGGCCCAGTGATGATCACAATCGGCTGTTCCGGGTTGAGCTGCAAGGACAAAGGTACCGGTCGCGGGCCCTGGTTCGCGGAGAACTGGAGCAGCAACCCCGGATGGAAGGCGTTCTCGAGGCGGATGACGGGTTCATCCACGAGCATGGGCGGCACCGCATTCATCTGGATGCTGAGCCGGGCACCCGCCGCGGCGAGATCGATCCAGGTGATCGCCCCGACGAGGCGGTCGAAGGCGGGCAGCTCGGCGCGCACGCGGTCCGTGAGCGCGCGGCGCACCGCGGCCTGCTCAGCCTCCTGCTGTCCCTGAGCGGACTCGAGCCTGTTATTGAGACCCACGACCTCGATCGGTTCCACGATCTGTTCACGCCCGTTCGCCGAGCTGCCACGGTGCACGCCTTTGACGCGTTCCGCCGCCATAGGCGGCAGCGACAGGGCACCGCGGCTGCCGGACCACACGATCCGGTCCGCCGCGTCCCTCGGTCCAATGTTCAGGAGCCGTGCGGCTTGCTCCTCCAGCACCTTGGCAACCTGCGCACGTAGGTCGCGCCATTGCCCATACAGTTGTGCAAGACGCGGACTCGCCTCCGGACGGAGCTGCCCATTTGGAGAAACCGACTGCTTGAGCGTCTCTCCCGCCGGCGCGACGGCGACGAGATCATGAGACACGGGGTAGAGCGCCGGTTCCAGATCCGCCAGCGGGTACAGCCGCTGCCCAAGGGTTACAATCAGCGAAAGATGGTGCAGGGCATTCCCCGAGAGGGCGCTGCCGGAAGGGGCCGCCTGACGCAATGCGGCGCGAACATCCGGCGTCCCCGGAAAGTGGAGCATCTCGCCGGATTCGATCAGGCGCCGCGCGACACTGACAGCCCGCTGCATGCGCAGCGCTTCGGCGATTGACGGAGCAGGGGCAAGCCCGTGCGCGGCATCGGCACCATAGGGAGTGGAGGAGAGCCGCTCGAGGAGCCGCCGCACCACATCGAACTCAAGCGCCTTAAAATCGCTGTCCGCCATCTTGTACCTCGGTCCCGTTCATTCTCGATCGCTCGATCGCTTCGCGACCTTGTTGCGTATATACACCGGCAACGCCTGCTCCGCGGGAAGCGCCACACCGCGCTGCCAGTAGGCTGATGCGATGGGAATCAGGTGACGTGCATCCGGAAGCAGGTCCGGGTGCCAAGTTCGAACACGTGGACCGAGATGAGGCAGCAGGCGATCCACATACCGGTCCCACCCGCTTCCACCTCCCAGCCAATTGTCGTCACCTTCCGGGAGCCTCACCGCCTCAGGGGCAGTCACTTCCTCAGCGCCCACCAATTCGGGTACTCCGTCCGAATCCCGAACGTACGCTCCCCAGTACACCTGGTCCATCCGCGCGTCTATCGCGATAAGGCTGTGCGTGGCCTCGAGCGATTGCGCGAGCACCGCGAGCGTCGACACCGGCACAACCGGGCGATGGATCCCGAACGCAAGCCCCTGGACGACAGCGGCGGCAATGCGCAACCCCGTAAAGGAACCGGGACCCTGTCCATACGCAAACGCATCGAGCGCGACAAGCCCGATACCTGCTTCGGCCAGTACTTCGTCAACCATCGGCAACAGTCGGGCCGCATGCCCCTGTGGCAGGCGTTCCCATCGACCGATGACGGCGCCCTCCATGCTGAGCGCGACTGAACACGCATTTTGGGAAGTCTCGAGGGCAAGCAGACAAGGCGTCATGCAGCAGATCCTTCCTGTGCTGCAAAAAAACGCGCAACGTCGCCGATCTCGCGGCTGCGTGACATCGCAGGAAGACTGTCGAGGAACGTGCGACCATAACCGCGTGTGCGCAGACGCGGGTCGCAAAGCACGAGAACACCGCAGTCGGACGCAGTCCGGATCAGCCGCCCTACCCCCTGCTTCAGGGCCACGACCGCCTGAGGCAATTGATGTTCGTGAAAACTGCTACCCCCACGCTCCTTGATCTGCCGCATACGCGCCTGTTCCACGGGATCGTCGGGCGGAGCAAATGGAAGTTTGTCGATAATGACACACGAGAGCGCAGGACCTGCGACATCCACACCCTCCCAGAAACTGCCGGTGCCAAGCAGAACCCCGTTGCCAGATGACCGGAACCCATCAATCAGCTGGCTCCGTGATGCATCGCCCTGCGCAAAGATCGGGAACGGGAGCCGCGGGCGTAGCCGGTCACGGACATAAGCCAGACCACGGTGGGTAGTGAACAACACGAACGCCCGCCCCTTGCTCAACTCAAGCACGGGCACGATCGCCTTGATCATGCAGTCCCAGTAATCGGCGCCACCCGGGTCGGGAAGACCCGACGGCAAATACAGGAGCGCCTGCCGAGCGTAGTCAAACGGGCTCTCCCAACGGGCGGTCGAGGCATCCTCAATCGACAACATGCGCATAAAATGCGAAAAACTATTTCGGACACATAATGTCGCCGAGACGAAGATCCATGCGCTATCGCGTCTGCGCCCGTCACCCTCGATCTGCCTCCTGAACTCAGGCCCGATCGTGCCTGGCGTGAGCCTCAGCGTAAACGCGCGAGACTGCGGCTCCACCCACGCAATCCATTCTCCTTGTTCGCCTGCGATGATCCTCTGGAGCCGTCCCAGCAGCTGCTGCCCCCGGCGCACCCCGCGCATGGTGCGCTCACCACGAGTGCCAACCTTTTCGAACAGGGACAGCAGGGCCGCAAGTGCGTGATCGAGCGCACAAAGCAACGCCCATGCCGGAGGTGTCTGCCGAAGCGCCGCCAACAGGCAGCGGACACCCTGGGACAGCGAATCCGCAAACCTCGCAACCGCTGCATCCAGATCGTTCAGGCACGGCGCAAGTTCCTCAATCGCAAGATCCTCTTCGCGGCTGGCACGCCTTAGATCCCGAACGAGATCCAATAACTGGCCCGCAGTCACGCTCTCGCCGAAGAGCTCTGAGGCGAGCGCGGGAAGCTGGTGTGCCTCGTCGAAAATGAGGGTCTCCGCTTCCGGCAGGAGACGCCCGAAACCCTCCTCGCCAAGCGCGAGGTCTGCAAAAAACAGG
Organism: Pseudomonadota bacterium; assembly: GCA_021777335.1. Lineage (GTDB taxonomy): Bacteria > Pseudomonadota > Gammaproteobacteria > Acidiferrobacterales > Acidiferrobacteraceae > JAJYDT01. The sequence goes on from JAJYDT010000014.1 coordinate 20,113, forward strand.
TGATGATTCGCGATCACGAGGTCGGCTTCCTGGGCCTCGTGACGTGCACGCTGCACGTGACAGCGGCCGTACGATGGGCATGAAGCCCCGAGACACTCGTCCGCACCCACGGTCAACGATCGCCAGAGCCCGGCCTCCTCGGCAAGCCCAGGCGCCTCGCTCAAATCCCCTGTGCGCGTCTCCAGGGCCCATGCGCGGATCGCGGCCAGATTCGGTGTCCGCGCCCCGCGTTCAGTGGAAAACGATTCAAGCTGCTCCCAGCAGAGATAATTGGACCGGCCCTTCAGTAAAACGGCCCGCACCGGACTCTGCAGGATCTCTTTGGCAAGCGGCAGGTCCTTGCGGAAAAGCTGCTCCTGCAGGGCGCGCGTCCCTGTCGAGATGATCGTTTTGCGCCCGAGCATCAGCGCTGGCACGAGATAGGCCAATGTCTTGCCGGTACCGGTGCCGGACTCGCACAGCAGATGCTCGCCCTGCATGATCGCCTGTTCGATGCGCGCGCTCATCTCCACTTGTGCGGAACGCGCGACGAAACCCGGGACCTCTCGGTCAAACGGACCGCCCTTATCGAGCAACGACGCATTCCCAAATGTCTCGATGTCGGCCTCGGCACGCCGCGCCATCAATTCCTGAGAATCCCCAGTCATCCGTTCGCGCCCATCCATTTGATTACCTTGATACCTACTTTATGACAGATAATGACCGCATTAACCGGATCCCTTCCTTTTAAAAACCCTGTCGGATTTCTTAATCATCACATATTATTAATAGGTTATGTGGTATTCCTCAAATCCTATCCAGATTAGTTTTTTTATATAAGATACTTACTCATGCTACGATTTTTATCGTGAACACCTTCTTTGAAGAATTTAAAACAACGCTGGATGCCGTCGCCCGCGAGATTCCGGAACTCCCGCGCCAAGAGGTCATTCTGACGCGTCTCCACTTCTTTTTGTTCCGCTCGCTGAACGAGGACATGAACCAGACACTCTCCGGATTTGGCCTGAACACGACGAGCATGCTCGCGCTTGTGATCCTGTACGCGAACCCGGGTCCCATCAACCCATCGCGTCTCAGCTATGGGATGATCTCCTCGCGCACCAATATTACCCGTCTGATTGATGAATGGGTAAACAAGGGCTGGGTGCAGAAAGAGGCATGCACACACGATCGGCGCAAAGTGTACGTTTCTCTCACCGAGAGCGGGCGGCAGCTGATCAAGCGGGCGCTTCCTGCCCAGTGGGCCCGGATCAAGTCGATCTGGGGCGTACTCACCCCAGGTGAGGCAGCATTGCTCGAGGAGCTGCTGCACCGCGTATGGCAACGGATCCTTGCGATCGACCTGCCCAATCTGAGATGAAACACTACGCATACCGTCTTCTGCCCGCGCTCCTCGGGGCTGTACTCGCCGCGTGCGCCATTCCGCAACGTCTGACGCCCCCGCCAAAACCACGGCCGTTGCCGTCAATTTCAGCTAACGCGCGTACGGCGCTTAAAAACCATGTGGCGGCGGACATGCCATGGCCACACAGGCAATGGTGGCGCATGTTCAATGATCCTGAACTTGATAGGCTGGTGCGCCAGGCTCTACACAACAACCCCGATATGGCGCTCGCCGCTGCCCGTCTCGATATTGCCCGAACAGACGTTGCACGCGCCAAGGCAGAGCTCGGCACATCGTTCGCCCTCAACGGCGGCATCAATCGCCAGCGCCTCAGCACAAATGGACTGTTTCCGCCTCCAATCGGCGGAGAAACGGTAACAGAGGAACAGCTGTCGATCGACGCGCATCGCGAGATCGACTGGTGGCACCGTGACCGCGACCTGATACAGGCGGCGGTTAGCAACGAGCAGGCGCAGCGCGCGCAGAGGGCACAGGCCCGCCTGCTGCTCGAGCAGGCGCTCATCACGACCTACTTCCGGTTTGCACGCGACGAACGACAGGTGGCGCTCCTTCGGACACTCTACCACCATGATCAAAGCCTGCTCCGGATCGCGCAGACCGCATTGAACGCCGGAGCGACCAGCGCGATGCCTGTGGTGCGCGCCGAAGCCGGGCTCGCGGAGGCCCGTGAACAGGTGTTTTCATATCAGGCAAGGAGCCGCATCGACCGCATCGCACTTGCGGCACTTGCGGGACGCGGACCAGACTGGGCGCGCCACCTGAAGGCGCCTGCGGCGTATTACAACTCACCTGCACCCTTGCCGCGTCATCTTGCGCTGGATCTGCTGGCGCGCCGCCCGGACGTCGTCGTCCGCTACTGGCTGCTGCGGGCAGCGGCGGCGCGTGTCCATGCGGCCAAGGCGGGGTTCTATCCAAACATCAGTCTGACCGCGAGCGCCGGCCTTGACACCCTCACGCTTGCCAAACTGCTGGAGCCGTCAAGCCTGATGGCCTCAGCCGGTGCGGCGATTCACCTGCCGCTCTTCATGCCAGGCGCACTCAAAGCCGATCTCGGGCGTGCGCGGTCGCAGTATGATGCGGCGGTCGATCAGTACAACCGCACCGTCATCAATGCCGCCCGCGAGGTGGGCGAGCAACTCACCACGTTGCGTGCGCTCAAACGCGAGCTGGCGGCACAGTACCGAGTGATCGATGCACAAGCGCAGGAGCTGCGCATCGCGCGAACGCGTTACCAGGCCGGATCGGCCGGGATCGCAGCTCTGTTTCGATCCGAAAACCGCTGGATCGAGAGCCAGCTTCAGACCAATGTGCTCGGTACGCGCCGGCTTGATGCAGTCGCGCGACTTATGGAGGCGCTGGGCGGGGGCTACCACGAGCACGAGACACCGACATGAGCAACCCTGGAGCCGGATCAAACGGGCGTCGGCAGCGCCTTGTCGTCGGCCTGACCGTGGCCCTCGCGCTTGCGGCGGCGGCCTACGCGGTTTACTGGTTTATCGACGGCCGGTTTCACATCAGCACCGATGATGCTTATGTGGCCGGAAACCGTGTTGCCGTGATGACCGAGGTACCCGGGACCGTGACTGAGATCATGGTCGATTCGACGGATGCCGTCCGCGCGGGTCAACCATTGGTCAAACTCGATCAGGCAAGCGCGCGAATCGCGCTTGGCCGGGCGGAGGCAGAACTCGCGATCGCGGTCCGGCGCGCACAGGATCTGTTCGGCGAGATCCCCGCACTGCGGGCGCAGAAACGTTCGGCTGTGGCCGCGCTCTGGCAGGCCCGGCGAAACTGGACGCGGGCGAAGCGGTTATTCCGGGGCAGAGCACTTGCGCGCGCCCGCCTTGAGCAGGCGCACACGGATCTCATCGAGGCAGCGGCGCACGCCTCCGAAACAGCGGCAAAACTCGCGCAGACGCAGGATCTCGTCCACGGAACACAGGTGAACGACCATCCCTCGGTCCTCGCGGCAGAAGCGGCCGTACGGCAGGCCTATATTACGCTGGACCGGAAAACCGTGCGTGCACCGGTATCCGGCTATGTCGCAAAACGCTCGGTCGAGCTCGGCGAGGAGGTCGTCCCGGGGCGCCCCCTCATGATCATCGTGCCACTTGCCGACGTCTGGGTTGACGCGAACTTCAAGGAACGCGAATTGCGCGACATCCGGATCGGGCAACCCGCGCGCGTCACCGCCGACTGGTATGGCGGCAGCGTTGTGTTCCATGGTCACGTCGCCGGCATCGATCCCGGCTCCGGGAGTGCCTTTTCACTGCTGCCCCCGGAGAACGCGAGCGGCAACTGGATCAAGGTCGTACAGCGTGTTCCGGTCCGTATCGCGATCGACGCATCAGCGCTCAACCAGCACCCTTTGCGCATCGGACTGTCCACGGAGGTCTCGATCTCGATCCGGCACCTCGCGGGAACGACACTGGCGCGCCACCCGCCCTCTGAACCGAGATATCGGACCGACATCTATGAAGGCCTGCTGCGGCGCGCCAACAAACTCGTTAAACGCATCGTGCTCGCCAACCTCCTCCCGGCGAGGCATTGATGGCGAGTCGGCCGCAGCTTGAGCCTGTCCCGCTTGCGTTGCTTACCCTGGGATTAAGTCTTGGCACTTTCATGCAGGTGCTCGACACGTCGATTGCGAACGTCTCAATTCCGGCCATTGCCGGCAATGTCGGGGTAAGCCCGGACCAGGGCACATGGGTCATTACATCATTCGCCGTGAGCAACGCCATCGCCCTGCCGCTGACCGGCTGGCTCGCCCGGCGTACCGGCGAAGTGCGGCTGTTTGTCGCGTCCGTGATCCTCTTTACCATTGCTTCCTGGCTTTGCGGACTCTCCTCTTCGTTCCCCGAACTGCTGACGTTCAGAGTGCTGCAAGGCGCTGTTGGCGGTCCCATGATCCCGCTCTCGCAGAGCCTGCTGCTGGCGAACTACCCGCCGCAACGCAAAGGACTTGCGCTCGCGCTCTGGTCCATGACCGTGGTGGTGGCCCCCATTCTCGGGCCGATTCTCGGAGGCACGATCACCGACACCTACAGCTGGCCCTGGATCTTCTACATCAATATTCCGGTCGGCATCGTCTCATCCCTGCTCACATGGCAGCTCCTCAAGGACCGTGACACACCGACAAGGCGGACGCCGATCGACCTTGTAGGGCTCATTCTGCTCGTTGTTGGCGTAGGCGCCCTGCAGATCATGCTCGACCAGGGCAATGATCTGAACTGGTTCGGCTCACGCGAGATCATCGCGCTGGCAATCGTCGCGACAGCGGCACTGGTGTATCTGGTGATCTGGGAGCTGACCGACCCGCATCCCGTCATAGACTTAAGACTGTTCGCCCGGCGCAACTTTGCGGTGGGAACAATCGTGACGAGCCTCGGATACCTCGCCTTTTTTGCGGGCGTGGTCATCTTTCCGTTATGGTTACAGACCGACATGGGCTACACCGCGGAGTGGGCAGGCTTTGCAGCGGCGCCCATCGGCATCCTGTCGGTGATCCTGAGCCCGGTCGTCGGCCAGAACATGCACCGATGGGATCTCAGGGCGATTGCCACCGTGAGCTTTATCATCTTTGCGATCGTCTCGTTCTGGACTGCCACGTTCACGACGACCACTGATTTCTTCCAGCTCATTGAACCGCGCCTGGTACAGGGAGCGGCCATGGCCACGTTCTTCGTCCCCATGGTCACGATCTCGCTGTCGAATCTTCCGCCAAGCGAGATCGCAAGCGCGGCGGGCCTGTCAAATTTCATACGTCTCGTCGCGGGGAGCTTCGGCACTTCGCTGAGCATCACCTTGTGGGTCCGGCGCACCACCTTTCACATGACGCGCCTCACGGAAGGGTTTTCCACCTCGAACCCTGTGTTCATGGGACATCTGGAGCACCTGCGATCACTCGGCATGACGCGGGAACAGGCAATTGGGTTCCTCGCACGGACAGTACACCTGCAATCGGTACTCCTCGCGACGAATGACGTCTTTTGGGTGTCAGGCTGGCTGTTCCTCGGACTGATCGTGCTCGTTTGGCTCGCCAAGCCCCCTTTCTCCACACCGTCGGGGCCGGTCGCTGTCGACTGAACCCGGCCGGCCGCTCTCGCACAAAATGGAGTGACCTACAAAATGCAGGGCCTTGGTGCCATCTCGCCAACCCGGATGCGTGCCAAGTCACTGTTTTTGCGAGGAGTCACGGCGTCAGGAGTTGGCCCGCCGTTTGCAGGAGCGAAGTGCCGAGGCAGCGTCCTCAGTGAAGTTATCAATCCCAAAAGTAGTTCTTCTTCGAAGGAGTCTTAAGCGTATGTCAAAAACTGTGAAACCCCTGGTACTGGCCCTGATCGCGACGTTTGCTACTGCGGTGTGGGTTCCCGCACAGGCTGCCCCAAAACCCTATGCCCGCGAGACCCATGGCAATGTCCAGAAAGATCGCATGGATATCCATAAGGACATCGTGAACCTGCATAAGGCGTTTGCCGACCGCGCCAAGGATCGCCGCGCACTCGCAGCCGCCCGCCGCACACATAACAAGGCTGGCATTGCAAAGGCCGAGGCCGACCTGAGGAGCGACAACACCCACATCCGCGCGATGCGCACTGATCTTCGGAAGGATCGTATGGACCTTCGGAAGGACAACCGGGCGATGGCCAAGCATCCGATGGCGATGAAGCACACTGCCCCCACCAAGTAACGCGCTGAGCTGAGGTATCCCGCGGCCCCTGCCCTGCAGGGGCCGTTTTTTGTGCCCAGCGGAGCGTGCGCCAGCCCCCCGCTGCCCGCAGAGATATAAAACGGTATTGTCGCCGACCACCGGCGGATTGCCCATGAGCATACGCTCCACGGGACGGGCACCTGAGCGGGGCCCCCTGGTACACACATTCAGCACGCAGACGAAGCGGTGTGATGATCGTGACGGTACTGCGTTCCCCATCAGCGTCCAGTCCTTTCGAAAGAGCCCCCTTGCCGCCGGCCAGCCCTGCCCGCTTCGCGCCGCAGCCATTGCAGCGCCTGCTCTGGGACTGAAAAGAAGGCATGATGGGCGCACCTCGTGCACGCCGTGCATCTACGCCCTGGGGGGCCAGGCCGTAGACATCCCCCGGGAACCGAACGTCAGCGGCATCATGGGGACATGTGCCATGGTCGCGAGCGATAGTCTGGTCAAACAGCGCACACCAACACCCCAATCCTGAAACTAGACAGGGAAACCCGACCAGAAACCGGGCGCACTCCGATAGTCTATTCTTTTCCATAACAGCTCTCTGCCCGATAAAGAGGCCTTTTTTGCAAAACATCGCTCCACCCGCGGGATCCGAGGAGGACGATCTCAGACGCGCCCGCCTTGCCCTGCGCGCGATGATCGCGCTGGTCGTGGTCGCGATGTCGATTTTCGGGTACTACGCCTGGTACCGGGCCCAGGAACTCGCAATGCGACGGCTCGGCCACCTCGCCGATTTCGCGGCGCAGTCATCGGACCTGTTTCTCGGACGCCTGGCAAACAATCTCGGCGGCCTGAGCCGTACGCTTCAGGTCTCCGCGACGCGCAACACCGGTCCGAAGAATGCGCAGATCAGGCTTGCGAGATTCCTGCGCGACAACCCGGGGATCGCGGTTGCGGCCATGGCCGCCCCCGACGGACACCTCATTGCGTCGGTGGCGGATCGGCACGGTATCAACCTTCTCAGGAGCGGCCGCGCAGACGCATTGCGTAAGCTCGAGACCTATTGCCAAAGCGACCGCTTTCTCTGCCTGGCCACACCCTGGGTGATTCACGGCGGCCACAGTGCGCTCCTCCCGCTGGTCTACGGCTCCCCCGCGGGTAAGGCAAATCATACGGGCCTGATCGTGCTGTTCCGCCTTGGGCATACGCGCGAGATCTGGGGTACCCCGTCGCTTCCGAAGCACTCGGCGATGGGTCTCGTGGAGGACAACCGCTACCTCATCCTGCGCCGCCCAAAAATACACCCTCTCAATCTCCGGCCATTCGGCGCGCTCATCAAGATGCTGCGGCGACATCCCGATTCCACAAGCGGTACCTATCGGGGTTATGTCGCGGTCGCCCATACGGACCGGATCGGGGTATACCGGAGACTCCCACACTATCCGCTGACCGTATTCATATCGATTCCGATGGCGAACATCCTCGGATACTGGGGATCCTACGTTGCGGTCCCGGCCATACTGGCGCTCACGCTGATCATTGGCTTCTATCTCATCTACTACTGGGGCCTGGAACAGCGCCGCAAGTGGCGACACCAGTCGCACCTCGCGGAGCGCAGGCTATCGGACACCAGGGAACGGGCCCTGATCACACTGCAATCTATCCGCGACGCGGTGATCACCACGGATACGGATGGGCGCATCGACTATCTCAATCCTGCAGCCGTGGAACTGATCGGCTGCAGGGAAGGGGCGGTCGGCCAGCCACTGGCGTCGGTATACCGGCCGACCGATGTGCACGGAGGAATGCAACTGCCTGACCCTCTGGAGGTCTGCCTGCGCGGCGGCCACATCAAGGACGGTGATCAGGAAGGCCTGCTCGTCAGCCGCACGGGTGCGCGCTTCACCATCGAATACTCCGCTGCACCCCTCCGGAATCTCGAAGGCATCATCACCGGGGTTGTGACGGTGTTCCGAGACATCACGGAGAAAAAGGCGCTGTCGGACCGGTTTGCCCACCGGGCAACACACGATCTCCTGACTGATCTGCCAAACCGCACCCTTTTTTACGAACACATGCAGCGCCTCATGGTGTCGAACCGTGAAGCATTTGCACTTATGTTTATCGAGGTCGACGGGCTCGATGCAATCAACGATAACTACGGGCACTACGTCGGCGATCGCGCGCTTGTCGCGGTCGCGCACCGGCTGCGCGGTCTCCTGCCTGGAAACACCCTGATCTTCCAGTACAGCGAGAATAAATTTTCCGTGGTTATGCCACATGCGGGCGATACCGGGAATGCGACCCGCCTGGCACAGCAATGCCTGGACGCGCTCAAAACACCGCTTTCGACCAATCCCGATGAGGTCTTCGTCAAGCCAAGTGCCGGTCTTGTGTTTCACCCGGGTCCCGCTGCCAATCTGGACCTGCTCTACCGCGCGGCCGACGCGGCGCTGAAACAGGCAAAGAGGTCGGGCGGCGGCACATACCGCGTCTTTGATGCCGCGGCGACGGACGGCCATGCACGCCCCCAGGTGGCAATTGACGCAGCCCTGAGGCATGCGCTGGAGCGCGACGAGTTCACCCTGGTCTACCAGCCCGAGATCGACCTCATGTCTGGGCGAATCGTGGCTGCCGAGGCACTGATCCGCTGGAACCATCCGAGACTTGGCGCCGTTTCCCCGGCACAGTTCATACCCATCGCAGAAGACAACGGATTGATCATTCCGATCGGCGAATGGGTCTTGCGAACGGCATGCTGGCAGAACCGGGCGTGGCGCGACCGGCAGCTGCCTTCGGTCACAGTCGGGATCAACGTCTCTGGCCGCCAATGCTACGACGAGTCCATCCTCAAACTCGTGTCCGACGTGCTGTCTGAAACGAAACTGCCGTCAGATGCGCTGCAACTGGAGCTTACGGAGTCGCTGCTGATCCATGGAGATCAGCGGACCCTGAGGATCCTCGCTGCATGGCAGGAGCTCGGCGTGTCGCTCGCGATTGACGACTTCGGGACGGGATACTCGGCCCTCAGTTATCTGAAACACCTGCCGGTGGACACGCTCAAGATCGACCATTCGTTCATGGGGGGCGTACCGGAAAACGCGAGCGATAGCGCCCTCCTCAAGGCGATCATCGCCATTGGCCGCAGCCTGAACATGCTAACCGTCGCGGAGGGTGTTGAAACTGAGGCCCAGTGGGAGTTCCTGAGGTCCTTTGGATGTGATCTTGGTCAGGGGTTTGTGATCGCGCGACCCATGCCAGCCATCCAGTTCGAAGAACTTCTCAAGCAAGACCCGCGACTGCGCGTGCAGCGCAAACCGCCCCATCGCAGGGCCTAGACTGCCAGGACCCTATCAGCCATCCCGCAGGCAGGGATCGAAGCCGGCATCTACGCGCAATATACCGCTCATATTCGTGCCCATCCAATCGCGCCAGTGCCGCGTTATCCCGGGGTATGCGCCCCCAGGCAGATGTCACAGACAAGTACGCTCCTGCGCGGTTGCACGTGTCACAGCGGAACACACGCGATGCCCGCGCCTCTGGTCATCCGTTACGCCCAAGGGGCAACGGCGGGTGAGCAGAGGTCCGGCGTCGGCTCGGGCTCGGATATGGCGGGTGCGCTGCGGATCTCGATCAGGGTGATCTCCGGGGACGCGAACAGCCGTAGCGGAGGACCCCATGAGCCCGTGCCTCGGCTCACGTAAAGAAATGCCGTGCCAATCCGGAACAGACCGGCATGCGCGGGGTAACGTATCCGGGTGAGCAGGCTGAACGGAAATATCTGTCCCTTGTGCGTATGCCCCGAGAGCTGCAGGTCAACGCGATCCGCGGACTCCGGGAGCATCTCCGGGCGATGCTTGAGCAGCAGGGTAAACCGGGCTGACGGACCAGACAGCAGCGCCTGCTCGTCAGCGGCCTTCCATCCGGCTGCAGGATCATCGAGGCCCGCGATCCTCAGACTCCCCGCACGCACCGAGCGGTTCCTGAGGAGGACAAAACCGCATTGCTCGATAAAACGGACCGATGCCGCAAGTCCCGCATAGCATTCATGGTTGCCAAGGACGGCAAACTTCCCGAACCTCGGGGTAAGCCTGCTGAACTCCCGCGCGATCTCCTCGCGCGCCTTGAGATGAGCGTCCACCAGATCGCCGGTCGAGACGATCACGTCTGGCTGACAGCGCACCAGGGCCTCAATGACGCGACGCACGCGCCGCCTCCCGCTCATGAGTCCGATGTGAACATCCGAGATCTGCGCGATGCGCACGACATCCTCACCACCGAGCATCTTGCTGGTGGGAAGCTGTACCTTCTCGATACGGATCCGGTTACGCTCAAGGAACGCGTACGGCACGAGGAACCCCGTGAACACGGCGCTCGCAAAAAATGGCGCGCGCGCGCCGGCCGAGACGAAGAGCGAATGCCGCGCGACCAATCCGAGCAGCCACCAGCATACCCTGATGAGCAACGAAACGGCCAAAAAAATGAATGTGCTTCCCATCCAGAGATAACTGATCCAGGCACCGATACGCGCGGCCCGTTCGCGACCACGTCTTTCAAGGCGTCGCGCGACCAGCGGAAGCGGGATCATGGCGGCAAAGAACAATATGAGCGCGGTCTTTTGCCAAGTACTGAGCGGGATTGCCGCGGTGATGCACACGTACAGATACGCGTGCATCAGGGTATAAAGCGTGATAAACACCGGCACGAACATCAACAGTCGACTGACTCCCGGCGCCGGTCCCGGCACCCTGAATCCACGGACATCATCGGGCCGGATGCCACTGGAGTTTTGCCGGTCTCGCCAGGGCCGGAATACAGATCGGCCCCCTTTCCAAACCCGAAACATGGCCAGTCTCGCCCAGCCCCACACTGCCTGCAATTGTACTATCCTAGGGTAAAAGAGTCTGATCCACGAGTCCATTTGCCATGCCCCAGGCACACACCCATCGTACCCAGTGGAGCGAGGCCGACAAGTACACGCTCTTCGGTGCGTTATTTGGCCTGTGCTTCCCGATCGGATCGATCGCCTTCCTTTATGCGACGGGTGAGCTGCACTATACGCCGGGGCTCATCGGAATCCTCCGGGCCGCACACCGCAACCCGCTCCTTTATGTCATTGACACCGCCCCGCTCTTCCTCGGGCTGTTCGCACGCATCGCGGGGATACGTCAGGATGGGCTTCAGGCCGTGGCAACGTCGCTTGAGGAGCAGGTCGCGCATAAAACCGAATCGCTCAGACGTGCCCTGGAGGAAGCCAACCGCGCGAATGAAACGATCGCCCACATGGCGGAGCATGACACCCTGACCGGCCTGCTCAACCGGCGACGTTTCCAGAAGGAACTCGACCGGTGGACCCTGTATGGGGCCCGCTTTCAGCGCCCGATATCCGTACTCTTCATCGACCTCGACCAGTTCAAGACTGTGAACGACGCCTTCGGTCATGCCGCCGGGGATCATTATCTCGCCGAGGTTGGCAAGATACTTGCTCAGTGTACCCGCGCAACCGATATCGTCGCCCGCTGGGGCGGAGATGAGTTCGCTGCGCTGCTCCCGGAAACGGGTCGGCAAGGGGCGATCGAGGTCGCGGAGAAACTCATCAGGGCGGCAGCTGCCAAGCGGATTACCCTCAACGAACAGACACTGACACCATCGTTCAGCATCGGCATCGCGCTGTTTCCTGACCATGGCAGCCAGTTTGGCGACCTGATCATGCTCGCTGATGCCGCCATGTACCAGGCAAAACATCGCGGCAGCGGTCTTTGGCAGCTCTACTCGGCATCGCAAGAGGAGATGCAGCTGGTGCAGGAGCACGGGCGCTGGGAACGCCGCATCCGAAAGGCACTTGAGAACGACCAGTTCATCCTGTTCTATCAGCCACTGTTGGATCTGCGCAGCGGCAAGACATCGGGCTATGAGGCGCTCCTGCGCATGGAGGACCCGGATGGCCAGCTGATCAGTCCCGGTCTTTTCCTGGAGTCGGCGGAACGGTTCGGTCTCGCGATCCCGATTGACCGCATGGTGATCCGCAAGGCAATACGAAAGGTCCGGCTCCTGGGAACCGACGGATTGCAGATCTCACTCAACCTCTCGCAACAGGCACTGCAGGATGAAGGACTGGCCGATTACATCGCGGAGATGATGCAGGAGAAACAGTTCTCGGGGGGGCGGCTCGGCATCGAAATCACCGAGGCGGTCGCGCTGCAGAATCTTCACGCCACACGCGAGCTGTCCGTGCGGCTCAAGGGCCTCGGGATCACCGTCATTCTCGATGACTTCAGTATGGGCGCAGCCTCCCTTCGATATCTGGGAGAAGTGCCCATAGCACTGGTCAAGCTCGATGGTGCGCTCGCACGCAACCTGAAGGACGACGCCAGCACCACCAATAAAATACTGATCACAAATCTTGTGCGTCTCGCGCACGATTCTGGGATCGAAATCGCCGCAAAGCACATCGAGGATCCGGACCTGCTGTCAGTGCTCGCGAAACTCGGGGTGGACTACGCGCAGGGGTTTGCCGTCGGACGGCCTATGGAATCGATCGAGCAGATCCATGAGATAGAACGGCTCGCGGAATCCTAGTAATGCGTTGTCTCCAAGGCCAAGAACTTGCAGGCCTTGTTGCCCATGCAGGACCCCATCGGGCAAGATCGACCCAGGCCTCGAGAGACTGTGTCTCGGCGGAGGCTGCATGGTCGATCCTTCCGTCATCTGCCATCCAGAAGGACCAGTGGCATCCGGGCATCCTTGCATCTTTGTCCCCAGATCCCGCCGTGCCTGCTGCGCCTTGCCATCGATCAGTCGTCCGGCATCGGCGGACAAACCGTTTTCAGCAGTGGGAGACCGGATCACCATCCCCTGCCGCGATGACGATCAAATCGGGAGGAGCAACGGACCGCCCTCAGGCCATCCCGACCGGTGGCGCTTCCATGAGCGGGGTTTGCGCCCTGATCTCGGCGATCCGCTCAGCCCAGTATCCGCGGGTATTGAACCAGGGAAATGCCAGAGGAAATGCCGGATCATCCCAGCGTCGCGCGACCCATGCCGCATAGTGGATGAGTCTCAGTGTACGCAGCGCCTCAATGAGATAGAGCTCGCGACGGTCGAAATCGCAGAAGCGCTCATACCCCGACAAGAGTGCGCCGAGCTGCCGGGTCATCTCCGCGCGGTCCCCGGAGAGCAGCATCCAGAGATCCTGAACCGCCGGACCCATACGGCTGTCGTCAAAATCGACAAAGTGCGGGCCATCATCGGTCCACAGGACGTTGCCGACGTGGCAATCACCGTGCAGCCGGATGGCGCGGAACGCCTCCGCACGGTCGAAACACTGACGCACACCCGTGAGCGCGTGCGCCACGGCGTCGCGATAGGATTCCGCGAGATCCTCCGGGATAAAACCATGCGACAGCAGAAAGGTGCTCGGCTCTTCTCCGAAATCCCGCACACTCAATGCCGGCCGGTGCCGGAAAGGCTTGTACGCACCGACTGCATGCAGCCGCCCCAGGAACCGGCCAAGCCATGCCAGCGTGTCCAGGGCGAGGAGTTCAGGCGAACGCCCGCCACGCCGCGGGAACGCTGTAAAACGGAATCCCGCAAACCTGTGCAGCGTCTCGCCGCGCCCCGACACGATCGGCGGTACCGCCGGTATCTCGTGCCGCGCGAGCTCCCCCACGAAATCGTGCTCCTCAAGGATCATGGCGTCGGTCCAGCGGGCGGGTCTGTAGAACTTGACCACGATCGGCGGCCCGTCTTCGACCCCGATTTGGTAAACACGGTTTTCGTAGCTGTTCAGCGCGAGCAGTCGCCCGTCGCTCCGAAGTCCGATAGCGTCGACGGCGTTCAGGATGCAGTCAGGGCTGAGTGCAGCGAAAGGGGTGCTATCCATGGCAACGCCCTCTGTGGGGCCACTGCGGATCCATGAATGCCGCCGGGCGGCACCTGGTGCGCGATGGATGTGACGCCTTGATCGGTGATGACCCTTGCCGTGCTGCCATGGGGACCGGGAATGCGGGTGTCATGGCAAGACTCTACGACGGGGCGGGCGCCAAGACCAGCGCCGGTAATGGACATGACCCCGCGGGGGTGCGTCCGCGTAGCGGGGCTGCGCATCGGCGGATCGGTGCGGCGCCCGCCGGAACCGATGTGTCTCAAAAATCTTAACAATCCGCTACGAACGTCCGATCAGAACGACGGCCCGTACGGCAATGCCCTCCTCCCGTCCAATAAACCCCAGACCCTCGGTCGTGGCGGCCTTGACGTTCACTTGGTGAACCTCGATGCCAAGATCACTTGCCATGTGCGCCCCCATCAGGTCCACATAGGGGGCAAGCCTCGGTGCCTGTGCGATGATCGTGGCATCGAGGTTCACCACCGTCCAAGCATGTGCTGTGAGCAGGCTGCACACGTGGCGCAGGAGCATCCGGCTATCCGCATCACGGTAGCGCTCGTCGTTGTCAGGAAAATGATGGCCAATGTCGCCGAGTCCGGCCGCGCCCAGGCAGGCGTTGCAGACGGCATGCATGAGCGCGTCGGCATCCGAGTGGCCAAGCAGCCCGCGGTCGTGCGGTATGCGGACCCCGCCCAGGATAAGCGGGCGGCCCTCCACCAACCGGTGCACGTCATAGCCTTCACCGACGCGGATCACACGCCCTCCCGCTCAAGCCGGCGCAGGACGACCGCGGCAAGCTCGAGATCCTCCGGATAGGTAATCTTGATATTGTCATTACGCCCGGCGACCAGCCACGGTCTCAGACCAAGGCGCTCCACCGCCGAGGACTCGTCGGTGACATCCGCGCCCACGGCAATGGCCTGTTCAAGCGCGGTGCGCAGCGTTCCCAGCATGAACAACTGGGGTGTGAATGCGCGCCACAATCCGGCGCGCGCAATGGTCTCAAGACAACGGTCGTCGCACCCCCGTTTGAGGGTATCAGCCACCGGTGCCGCCAGCAGCGCGCCGTCCGGTCCGCCAGCGGCAAGCAGGCGATCGAGGTCCGTACGGGCAAGGCAGGGACGTGCTGCATCATGCACCAGTACCCAGTCGCCTTCGGCAGCCCCAGGCAGCACCGCGAGACCCCGGAGCACCGTGGCGACGCGCTGGGCTCCTCCTTCATACGGATAGATCGCGGCCGATAGGCCGGAAAGCGCATCCTGATACGGGCTGTCCGCAGCAACACCAACGGCCACGCCGGCAAGACCAGGGGCACATGCCACCCGCTGCACAGCGTGCCATAGGACCGTACGGTCACCGAGCCGCTGGTACTGTTTGGGATGCTCCGCGCCAAAGCGCGCACCGCTCCCGGCCGCCGGCACAACCGCCCATAGAGCCATGAGGAGCCGCTAGACGCCGGTCGCCACCTGATCGCGGATCCGATCAAGCGCGGTTTCCGGAGTAATGCCTTCGATCATGGAAATCTCGCGGGAGAGATAGGAGATCGCGGTTTCAAGCAGCCGCGCCTCCTCGAATGAAAGGCCATTGCGCTTCTTAAGCCGCATCAGGTCGCGTACTACTTCGCCAAGCTGCATGCAGGATCCGCTGTTGATCTTGCGTTCCAGATCCTTGTAATGTTCCGTCCAGTTGCTGCCGGTACGCTCGCCGGTCTTGCCAGCAAGCACCTTGAAGAGATCCCGCAGCTTGTTACAGCTCAGCAGCGGGCGGATGCCGGTACGTTCGATGCTCATCTTCGGCATTTTTATCGTGAGCGGATTGTCGCAGATCCGGATGATGAAACAGGGCTGCCACGCGTCACCAAGGAAGATATCCTCCTCCGTTTCGATGGTACCTACGCCGGCGCCGGGGTAAAACACGTGATCGCCGATCTTGAATACGTGTTTCTTCACGACTCCTCCTCGCGACGTTAAATTTTATTAATAAGTCTTTGAACCGGCGCTTATTCTAGGCCTGTGGCGGACGTTAACGCAACGACGCCCAGAGAACCTTCCGGCCGTCTTGACGGCGGACACCATTGCCGATAATCTTTGGACACCATGCATCAGCACACATTCCTGCCGTCCTTGATCGCCCGCTCCGGGCTGCTGCTGCGCCTGCGGCGCAGATAACCCTACTTTTTCCATCGTCGTACCTGTTCCTTTCCGGACCCGAAAAGACCGGGTTCTTGTGACGCGTAGCGCGCATCCCTGTCGGAAGCGCTGCGTCGACCATGCACACCGTGGAGATCCACGTGATGATGAATCATCCCGAATCAAAATACCGGCCGTTTGCGCCGGTCCCGATAATGTCGCGGCGCTGGCCAGAGCGCCGGATCACGGCCCCCCCGATCTGGATGAGCACGGATCTGCGCGACGGCAACCAGGCGCTCTTCGAGCCCATGGATCACGCGCGCAAACTGCGGATGTTCGAGCTCCTGGTACGTCTCGGATTCAAGGAGATCGAGGTTGGCTTCCCCTCCGCCTCACAGATCGAATTCGACTTCGTCCGCACCCTTATCAAGGAGCGGCGCATCCCGGAAGACGTCACGATTGAGGTACTGACGCCGGCGCGCGAGGCGCTCATCCGCCGCACCATGGAATCGCTCCAGGGCGTGCCACGCGCCATCGTCCATCTTTACAACGCGACCGCGCCGGTGTTCCGGCGGGTCGTGTTCGGGCTCGACGTCGAGGGAGTAATCGATCTTGCCAGGCGCGGCGCGGGGCTCATCCGCGATCTCGCCGCGGAGCAGCCACAGACCGACTGGCGATTCGAATACAGTCCGGAGGCCTTTACAGCAACGGAGCTTGATGTGTCCCGTCGCGTCTGCGATGCCGTTGCGGCAGCGTGGAATGCAACCGCGCACCACAAAGTCATCATCAATCTGCCGGCAACGGTCGAGCTTGCCACACCCAATGTCTTTGCCGACCAGGTCGAATGGATGCATCAGCATCTCAGCTGCCGCGAGGCGATATGCTTGAGCGTGCATCCACACAATGACCGCGGCACTGCCGTGGCAGCCGCGGAGCTTGCGCTGATGGCAGGCGCTGACCGGGTTGAAGGCTGCCTGTTCGGCAACGGCGAGCGCACCGGCAATGTCGATCTGGTCACGCTTGCACTTAACCTTTACACGCAGGGGATCGATCCGGGGATTGATCTCTCGGACATTGGCGCAGTCGCGCGCATCTACGAAGAATGTACCGGCCTTACCGTGCATGCGCGACACCCTTACGCGGGCGACCTCGTCTTCACCGCCTTTGCCGGCTCGCATCAGGATGCTATTCGCAAGGGCTTCGCCGCAAAGACACGCGACGCGTTCTGGGACGTACCCTATCTGCCGATCGATCCCGGGGACATCGGGCGCCGCTACGATTCGATCATTCGCGTGAACAGCCAGTCGGGCAAGGGGGGTGTCGCTTATCTGATCGAGCGGGACTATGGGCTCGCGCTCCCGCGGCGTCTGCAGATCGAGGTGGGAGCCGTGGTACAGGCCCTGACGGAACGGAAAGGAGAGGTCACCTCGGCCGACATCTGGGCGCTTATCGAGCACGAATACCTTGCACGATCAGAGCCACTCCGGTATGTCGGGCACGAACTGTCAGGTACTGGAGACGCCCAGGGGCTCACGGTCGAGCTTGAGATCTACGGCCGAAGGATCATGCTCAAGGGGCATGGCAACGGACCCATCGATGCGCTCCTCGATGCACTGTCCTTGCCGGTCACGATCCTTGGCTACGAAGAGCATGCGCTCAGCGCGGGTGCGAGCGCACAGGCCGCAGCATTTGTTGAGGTATCGGCAAGGGGCGCCAGCCGCTTCGGCATCGGCATCCACGCCAACCTTGTGACCGCTTCGTTGCTTGCGGTCATCAGCGGCATCAACCGTCTCTATCAGGGTCTCCCCATGGAGCCTGTCGGATCCGCTGAGGATGGAGACACACGACGGGCGCAGGCATTTGGCATCGAGCCGATCACATGCGAAGCAACGGTGACCCCCCCGTAACGGATAGTATGTGATGGGCAGATCCATCGGCAGGCTGCCCGCGCGGGGCAGCCTGTCTCCCCGGCCCGTGGCGGAAACAGGCGTCCGGCACAGTCCTGCGGTGGGTACGAAAACACCCTCGGACGATGAGCACCGCCTGCGGATCATTTGCCACCGGTGACACCGATTCGCTAAGATACTATGCACATGAACGTCTCTATCCCTCGTGTTACCAGGGCGCAAGACGGCCACAACACCCGGCCGGTTCGGGAATAATCGCAAGCGGACGGCCTCAAGACGTATGGCAAAATCCTCGATTGCACCTGCAGAGGTTGCCCGCACCTCACCGTTTGCTCCACCTCTCCCGGACGCGGGCACTCGGCTTGCCTGGCGCGGGCTTGAGGGAAGCGCACGCGGGCTTGCGCTTGCCCAGGCGGCACGGGCCCACGTGGGTCCGCTGCTTATCGTCACTGCTGACGCCCGCCATGCCCAGCAGCTGGAGGAAGAGATCCGGTTCTACGGTGGATCGGGGCTCATTGTCCTGACGTTCCCCGACTGGGAATCACTGCCATATGACGCATTCTCACCCCACCATGAGATTGTTTCCGAACGACTGAGGGCGCTTGCGCTGCTGCCTACGCTTACGCACGGCGTGGTCATCGCAAGCACGAGTACGCTGATGCACCGGCTCCCTCCACGGCAACACCTTGAGGCCCATAGCTTCAGCCTCGCACAAGGCGGCCGTCTTGACCTGAACGAGTTCCGTAACCGGCTGACGCGTAATGGCTACGAAACGGTGAGCCAGGTATCACTGCCGGGCGAATTCGCTGTCCGCGGTGGAATCATTGATGTCTTCCCGATGGGTGCGCAGGCACCCCTGCGCGTCGAACTGTTCGACGACTCCATTGAGTCGCTGCGCTCATTTGATCCGGAAACACAACGTTCCCTTGACTCGCTGACGCACCTCGATCTCCTGCCCGGGCGTGAATACCCGACGACTGAGGACGCGGTACATCGTTTCCGCGCCGCGTTCCGCGCTGCCTTCGAAGGTGACCCGCACAGGCACCCCCTGTACCGAGATGTCAGCAACGGGCTTCACCCAAGCGGCATCGAGTATTATCTGCCGCTCTTTTTTCCAGAGACCGCCGTGATCGCCGATTATCTCCCGCCCTCCACGCTGTGCGTGCTGGAAACAGGCGATGGCGATACCGCGGCACACTTTGAGGAAGAAACCAGGGCGCGGTACGAGGCTCTGCGACACGATCGTGAACGCCCGATCCTGCCACCTGATCGCATATTTCTTGCGGCCTCCGAGTTCGAGCGCATGCTTGCGCCCTTTGCGCGCATCTTCCTCGAGACAGATGGCGCGGTGATCGGACCCGCGGTGACCTTTGCAAACCTGCCGCCGCCGGTACTGCCGCTGCATCCAAAGGACGCAAGACCGTACCGTGCGCTCTTCGAGTATCTCGCCGGACACGTGGGCCGCGTGCTGCTGGTTGCCGAGACGACCGGGCGGCGTGAAGCAATGCGCGCCGTGCTCGCCAGTGACCGTCTGGAACCGGACGACTGCAGCAGCTGGGACGACTTTCTCGCCAGCTCATCGCGGCTTGCGATCACCTGCGCCGCACTCGACCGCGGCCTCGCACTCGAGGAACCGGCACTCGGGGTCCTCACGGAGTCACAGCTCTACGGGGAGCATGTGGTGCAACGCCGCCGCCGCTCAGGTGTGCGCGACACGGATACCGTGATCCGCAGTCTGGCGGAACTAAAACCAGGGGATCCGGTGGTTCACGAGGAACACGGGGTCGGCCGCTATCTCGGACTGCAGTACCTTGATGTCGGCGACGGGCGCGGAGAATTCCTCGCGCTCGAATATGCCGGCGGCGACAAGCTCTATGCACCGGTGACTGCACTGAACCTGATCCACCGCTACACAGCCACCCATCCGGACCATGCACCACTTCACCGCCTTGGGGGCGAGATCTGGGACAAGGCCCGGGCACGCGCCCGGGAAAAGGCGCACGACGCGGCCGCGGAACTGCTCGAATTGTACGCCAAGCGCGCGGCCCGCAAGGGACATGCGTTCCGCGCGCGTGACGACTACTACCGCGCCTTTGCCGCCGCATTCCCGTTCGAAGAAACTCCCGACCAGACCCGGGCAATTGAAGCAGTCCTCACCGATATGGAATCGGACCGGCCCATGGACCGCCTGGTGTGCGGCGATGTCGGTTTCGGCAAGACCGAGGTCGCAATGCGCGCGGCGTTTCTGGCGGTCCAGGACCGACGGCAGGTCGCTGTGCTGGTGCCCACGACACTGCTTGTACAGCAGCATTTTGAAAACTTCCGGGACCGTTTCTCCGACACGGGTGCCCGGATCGAGGCGCTGTCGCGCTTCCGCTCTGCAACCGAACAGCGCGATGTCCTCGACCGGCTCGCGGGCGGCTCGGTTGACCTCGTCATCGGCACCCACCGGCTGCTGCAGCAGGACGTGCGATTCAAGGATCTCGGGCTCGTGATCATCGATGAGGAACACCGGTTCGGGGTGCGCCAGAAAGAGCGCCTGAAAGCTCTGCGCAGCGAGGTCGATATCCTTACACTCACGGCCACGCCGGTACCAAGAACGCTCAATCTCGCGCTGGCCGCACTGCGCGACATCTCGCTGATATCGACCCCGCCTCAGGAACGCCTTTCAGTCAAGACCTTCGTCACACAACGGAACGATGCGCTCATCCGCGAGGCGTGTCTGCGAGAACTACGCCGCGGGGGCCAGATCTATTTTCTGCATAACGAGGTGAAAACGATCGCGCGCGCAGGGGAGCAGCTCAAACGGCTCATTCCAGAGGCGGAAATCCGCATCGCACACGGACAGATGCCCGAGCGCGCGCTCGAGCGCGTGATGCTGGACTTCTACCATCAACGCTTCAATATCCTGCTCTGCAGTACAATCATCGAGACCGGCATCGATGTGCCGACCGCGAACACGATCCTCATTGAGCGTGCGGACAAGTTCGGGCTGGCGCAGATGCACCAGTTGCGCGGGCGCGTGGGCCGCTCGCACCACCGGGCGTACGCCTACCTGCTGGTTCCTCCCGATCCCCTGTTGACCGCTGATGCGCGCAAGCGCCTTGATGCGATTGCTTCGCTCGAAGAACTCGGCGCGGGCTTCGCGCTCGCCTCGCACGATCTCGAAATCCGCGGCGCCGGGGAGCTCCTCGGAGAGACCCAGAGTGGCCAGATCGACGATATTGGTTTCACGCTCTATGCCGAGCTTCTGGAACGGGCGGTACGATCGCTGCAGTCAGGAGAGCCCGATGTGCGCCTTGACCCACGGACTACGGACATCAACCTGCATGCCCCGGCGCTGCTGCCTGAGGGCTATGTGCCGGACACCCATGTACGGCTCGTGCTGTACAAGCGCATCAGTACGGCGCACACCGAGGACGATCTGACTGAACTTCAGGTGGAGCTGATCGACCGCTTCGGGCTGCTCCCGGCCGCTGCCAAGCTGCTGTTCCGGATTGCCTCGCTCAAGCTCAAGGCATCCCCTCTGCGCATCACGCGGATCGAGGCCGGCCCGAAGGGCATCCGGTTCGAGTTCGACCAACAGCCGGCCGTTGATCCCTCGCGCGTGATCGCGCTCATCCAGTCGGGCCCCGGGTATCGTCTTGATGGCCGGCATCTGCGCGTCAAGGCCGATCTGCCCTCGGCCGACGCGCGGGTCGAGACGATCGAGAAGATCCTCTCAGCTTTGGCGGGGCGCGCCGCGTAGCAAGCGGACGCGGCGTACGTCCGCGGGGCTCCCGGACCGGCCCCTTGCCGGCGGCAGGTGCCGCAGCCCTGGCACGGGGTCCTTTTTGGATACCAGGCGCCCAAGGAGAGTTGCGCAGCCACGCCCCGAGCGCGTCCGCCGGAAGCGGCCGGCTCATATGATAGCCCTGAGCCTCATCGCAGCCGGACGCAAACAACCGGTCCCAGGTCTCCGGATTCTCCACCCCCTCGGCGATCACCCGCAGGCCGAGATGATGGGCCATGTCGATCGTCGAACGGACGATTGTCGCATCGTCGCTGTCTCCAACCATATCCATGACAAAGGACTTGTCGATCTTGACCGCGTGGACCGGCAATTTCTTGAGATAGCTGAGCGAGGAATAACCGGTGCCGAAGTCGTCGATCGAAAGGCGCACACCCATCTTGTCCAGGCGCGCGAGCAGTGCCATCGCGTGCACCGGATCGACCATCAGCATGCTTTCGGTGATTTCAAGTTCGAGCCATCGCGCCGCGAGCCCCGCATCCACCAGCGCCCGCACCACCTGGTCGGGCAGACTCTGGTCCTGGAGATTGCGCGCCGAGATGTTCACAGCGACTGAAAGGTCGAGCCCCTCCCGGTGCCAGGCGGCGCACTGGTGAAGCGCCGTGCGCAGCACCCAGAGCGTGAGCGGTTTTATGAAACCGCTATGCTCCGCCATCGGAATGAACTCGTCCGGCCCGATCAGTCCGAGATCATGATGCTGCCACCGCGCGAGCGCTTCCACCCCGAGCGTGCGGCCGGTCTTAAGATCCACCTTCGGCTGGTAGACAAGGAATATCTGGTTGCGGTCGAGCGCCTCACTGAGGGCATTCATGAGAGCCAGACGTCGCGGACTGTACGGGTCGCGTTCCGGCGCATAGACGAGAAACTTGTGGCTGGACTGCCGGGCGGCCTGCAACGCGACATCCGCGTGCTGCATGAGCCGGCCGGGTTCGTTGCCATGGTCCGGGCAGAGTGCGATTCCGGCACTGACATCGACGTCGACAGTGACCTGTTCAAGCGCAAACGGCGGCGCGAGTACCTGCTGCGCCCTGCCCGTGACCTCACGCGCCTGCTCCTCGTCCGCCCCGGTCAACAGTAGCGCGAACACACCGCTGCCGGCGTAGGTAAGAACATCGTCGCCCCCGAGCAATGGGTGCAGACGGGGTCCGACCTGCTGGAGGAGGAGATCCCCGATCGGATGACCGAGCGTGTTGTTGATGTCCCTCAGGCGATCAAGACCGAGCATGATAAGCGCAAGAGGCGGCACAGGCGACCGTGTCAGCCGTTCCTTGATCCGTTCCGCCAGCAACACGCGGTTGGGCAACCCTGTCAGGACGTCGTAGTAGGCCTGACGCCGGACGATCTCCACCAGGTGCAGGCGCTCGCTGATGTCACGCGCAATGACAACAAAACGATGTGCGCCTTCTGGCCCCATCCGGCTGACCGCGATCTCGAGCGGCACGGATTCGCCATCCCGGCGCTGGCCCCGGGCCTCACGCGTGCCGATCCTGAGCACGTCATGTTCCGACCCAGACGTCTGCCCGTGTGTCTCCGGCAATAACATCCCGACCGGCCGCCCGATGACCTCATCGGGCACGTAGCCGAAGACTTGCGCCACCCTGGGGTTGATGGATTCGACCGTACCCCCGGCATCGAGCGTGAGGATGACGCCCGCCACGTTGTCCAGAATCGCGCGCAGATGCGCCTCCTGATCCTTGAGCAACGTGTGCGACTGGTACAGCGACTGGACGACACCAAGTTCCCGCTCGACGCACGCGGCAAGGTCGTTCAGGACCTGCTGTCCGGCAGTATCCAGCTGCCGCGGGCGCGTGTCGACGACACAGAAGGTTCCCAGACGGTTACCGTCCTCGTCTTCGAGGGTGCGGCCGGCGTAGAAGCGGACGAAGGGTTCGTGCGTCACAAGCGGGTTATCCGAGAAACGCGGATCGAGATGGGTGTCAGGGACGATCATGAGGCCACCCTGGACGATTGCATGGGCGCAGAACGAGATATCGCGCGGCGTCTCGCACACAGAAACGCCCTGCCGGGATTTGAACCACTGGCGATCCGCATCAATGAGCGAGATGAACGAAACGGGCACATCGAACAGCTGTTTCGCAATGCGCGTAAACCGGTCGAAGCGCTCCTCGGGCGCGGTATCGAGCATATTCAGGCGACGCAACGCCGCGAGGCGCTCGCGTTCGCGGGGCAGCACGGCGGGCATCAGCAAAGGACGCCTCCTGGGAAGGTCGATAGCACTTGAGCGACGCCGGAACCCTCTGTCCCGGCATCTTCTCCGGTACCTTACTATAAAGGTAGAGTATAATTAGGGGCTTGCAAGGACGGGGTGGCTGTCCCCGTCCGCCCGGCGTGCACCTAATCCGAGAAACGCTGCCCCGGGAAGAGCACGTCCTCGAACCCGAAGGCGGTCAGATCCCGCAGACGCATGGGATAGAGGATGCCGTTCAAGTGGTCGAATTCATGCTGGAACACGCGGGCGTGGAATCCCCGCGCCTCATGCTTGATGCGCGCCCCGGCCACGCTGTAACCGGAATAGCGGATGTGCGTATACCGTGGAACGAGCCCGCGCAGACCGGGTACGCTGAGGCAGCCTTCCCAGCCGTCCTCAACACCATCTCCGATCGGCTCCATATCCGGGTTCACCAGCACCGTGGTCGGCACCGGTTCAGCCTCTGGGTAGCGCGGATTGGCCGCGACACCGAACACAATCACCCTGAGCGCTACACCAATCTGCGGCGCGGCGAGACCGGCTCCATTTTCCGCAGCCATGGTATCGAAGAGATCGCCGACCAGCAGCTTGAGCTCGGGTGTATCGAACGCCGCAACCTCCCTGGCCCGCTGCATGAGCACGGGATCACCCATCCTGCGCACCGTACGCGCCGTCATGCTTTACCAACCCCCCGCTCTGCCGCCATACTTGCCACTATAGCTGCCTGCTCAATGAAGGAAAACCGTGCGTCCGTTCCTTTCCGCCCTGCTCGTCACGCTGCTGCCTCTTGTTCCATCAGTCGCGCTGGCGGCGGCTCAATCTGCTTCGGCCCCCGGCCCGACCCCCATCTATCAGGTGAACGTGATCGTATTTCGGAACCTGATGCCGTGGCTTGACGGCAATGAGCAGTGGGCCCAGGAGAAGGCCGCGCCGCTGCGCGGCCTGCGTCACGCGATCCTTCCGGTCACCGGGTTGAGCCGCACGTCGCCGCTTGCGCCTGCGCTCGCGAGACTCTCGTCGAATCCGGATTACAAGGTCCTGCTCGTCGCAAACTGGCTGCAGCCCGGCGTGGCGTATCAGCAGGTCACACCGACACGCATCGAGGACGCCTCAGGCGACCTCGACGGGACCATTACCGTCTATAAACTCCTGTATCTGCATGCCAATATCGATCTCGCGTTTGCGCCACATGCCACCGTGGCCGGCACACCGGCGGAACCCGTCGCGATCCCCGCAGCGGGGGATGGGGCTGCCCTGACGGTCCCGGCCGGTGACAACGGAACGAACACCAGCAACGCGCCGGGTGTCGCGACAGGGCCAGTTGTCTACCGGATGATCGAACATCGCCGTATCGGCGCGGAAGAAGTGGAGTATTTTGATCACCCGAAGTTCGGGGTGCTGCTTGAGGTAACGCGGCTCACGACCGCGCCGTGATGCACGCCTAATAGGTCAGAAGCAGGCGGTCGAATTCGCGGCGCAGCCGCTGATCAAGCTCGCTCAGCCGCGCCATCCGTTCCTCGATCGACACACCCGACAGGACGGCCTGCAACAGACCCTGGACCTCGTCGCACAGGCGATGGTATGTCTCCCGGATCTCGGCAAAAACCGGCAGGTGACCATACCTTGGCCGGCCCTCCCGCTCGTACCAGTCGTCGATGACACACTGGAAATCCTCCTGGCGCAGGGGTGGCGCCGCGGGATCCGCGAGTACCTGCGATAACGACGCGAGCAGCGTCCGCATCTGCTTGTCATGCTGCATGAGCAGCATGAGCAAACCGTAATCCTCGCTCGCATACGGATGCTGCGCCATGCGCACCCAGATCTTGTCCGGCTTCCAGGCACTTACCCACGACGCAACGGCGTCAGGCTCCATCGCCTTGGCAATCGCGTAACCCTGGGCAAGCGACGAACCGAGCTTCAACAGGAGATTGCCGTGTTCGATGCTCTCCACACCCTCTGCGATCATCTCGATCCTGAGCAGCTTCACGACCCCGATAAGGCCGGCGATGATGGCGATGTTCTTCGGGTCATCGAGCAGTCCGCGCACAAAACCCTGATCGATCTTGATCTGGTCGATAGGCAGCTTCTGGAGGTACGTGAGCGACGCGTACCCGGATCCGAAATCGTCTATTGAGATCCTTAACCCCAGGCGCCGGCATTCGTTCAGTACCTGCCCGGTCTGATTGAGGTCCCTGAGCGCATCCGTCTCGGTGACCTCAAGCGTCAGCTGGCGCGCGATCCCCGGGTACCGGGCAAGCACTTCTCTGATATCGTGCATGAACTCCGAGGAAAGCAGGTGACGCGCGCCGATGTTTACTGAGGCCACGAGATCGAGCCCCTCGCGTTGCCAGTCCTGTACCTTTCTGGCGCCCTCATCCAGCACGAAGCGCCCAAGTTCGCGTATGAACTGGACGTCGTCCTCGATCACGCCGATGAACGCCGCAGGCATGAGCAGGCCACGCTCGGGATGCTGCCATCGCACGAGCGCTTCGACACCGAGCACCCGCCCATCGGACATGTCGACCTGCGGCTGATAGTGCACCACGAACTCGTGGCGCCGGAACGCGTGCTGCACCTCCGCGCGGGACCGGTGCTGCGCCAGCATCTCATCCTCGAGTGGCTGCTCGAAGAATGCATAGGTATTGCCACCAGCCTCCTTGGCACGATACAGCGCAAGATCCGCGTGCCGCATCAGGTTATGCGGGTCGGTGTCGTCAAACGGGTGGATCGCCACGCCGATACTGGCCGTCAGCGCAATGGTCTCGCCACCTTCAAGCGTCAGGGGCGCGGCAATGGCGCCGATGATACGCTGCAGGATGGTGATGATCTCCTGGATATTGTAGGCACTCCCGAGCACGATGCCGAACTCATCGCCCCCGAGCCTGGCAAGAGTATCGGTTTCGCGGATCCAGCCGAGCATGCGGCGGCAGACCTGCTTCAGCGCCTCATCACCCGCGGCATGCCCCAGCCGGTCATTGATCTGCTTGAAGTCATCAAGGTCGATGATGCCGACCGCCACCAGCCGGTCGTCACGGCGCGCGATCGCAAGCCCGAGACCCAGGCGGTCCATGAACAGCTGCCGGTTGGCAAGCCCCGTCAGTGTGTCATGCAGCGCAAGACGGAGCAGCTCCTGCTGGCGGTCGAAGTCCTCGAGCGAGAACGAGATATCGAGCGCGAGCTCCTCCAGCAGCTGCACGAGCTCGGGTTCGAAGAAGTCCGCCGATCCCGCATACACGCAAAGCACCCCGACCACCTTGCCGTCGCGCTTGAACGGGAAGCTGCCGCAAGCGGCGAGACCGTGTGTCAAAGCACGTTCCTGCCAGAGCTCAAAGCTGCCTTCCGCGACCAGATTCCGGATGATCAATGTCTGCCCTGAACGGAATGCACGTCCGAACGGCCCCTGCCCCTCCGGCACATCAGGATCTGTGGAAACCCGGAGATCGCGTGCGTAGGCGTGCGCTGACCCGGATGCGGCGGCGACCGCCGCGTTCCCGTTGGGCTCGATGATCCCGATC
>JAJYDT010000060.1 GCA_021777335.1 Pseudomonadota bacterium
CGAAGTGGATGTCGGACTTCCTGCGTGCGTCGAAGCCGCGTCGGAAGACGGTGTAGCCGAGCAGCTCACGGGCAGGAACGCCCAGCCGTTGCAGAACCGCCCCTTTCAGGGCGGCATCGGAATGGTCGAGCGGAAGTTTGATTTCGGTCAGGCGCAGCATGCGGATTCGTCCGGGGATTTCGGCTGCCATTTTACTGCAGCCGCGCAGGGTCACGCACGGTGCGCCATGACTTCATACTGGGATTGAAGCCGGTTTCATCCATATCTTACGTTATGAATCTAGACCCCGAAGGTTCGCGTCGATAGGCCGGAGGAGATTCTTGGTTGGCTGGAACGACGATAACCCAGATTGCCCTTAGCCCGACTTGGCTAGCATAGGTTCGCCCGGTACCGGCCATGACCGGTCTTTCGCGGCGCCCAACTCCGGACATTGGCGAAGCACGAATCACTTATGCCAATCGTGGTTGGCTTCCCATACGTGTCTTCTTGCCGTGGCGGTTCAAGGTTGGTAGCTCCTTGATCGCCCCGCCGGATTTTTGTTCTGCTAGGCGTAGCTCATAGATCGCTTGCAAATTCAGCCAGAATGCCGGACTGGTATGGAAGAAATGGCCGAGTCGTAGTGCTGTATCCCCGGTAATGGCACGCTGGCCATTGAGTATTCCCGTGATGCGGTTCGCAGGCACTTTAAGCCTGCGGCCAAGCTCTGCCGCGCTTAAGTCGAGCGCCTCGAGTTGTTCGGCAAGGTGTTCGCCGGGATGAATGGCGCTACGGCCCATGATGCACCTCCTTAATGATAATCCACGATTTCGACATGGCACGGGCCGCGCTCGCCCTTCGGCCATTCAAAACATATGCGCCACTGATCGTTGATACGGACGCTGTATTGACCCTTACGATCGCCTTTCAGTGACTCGAGTCGGTTTCCTGGCAAATCAAGATCAAGCAGTGATGTTGCCGCATCGAGTTGATCGAGACGCAATTCCGCTTTCCGTGCAAAACCGCTGAACGCCTTGACTCGCTTCCCTTCTGCCAGCGCCCGAGTCTGCTTGTCCCGATAACTCTGGATCATTCCGATACACTTTATAGAAAGATACGCGATACGTCAAGCGTATCTATTATGGAAACTGCGTGCAGCAAGGGGGTTTTCTGCAACCTATCAACCGCGGCAGCCTGACATCGATTGATACGCGTATTACCATTATTGTACCGTTCATCCAGCCGCGAGTGTCTGGTTTTTGGAAGATTGACCCTCGATAGAGAATGACGGCTCTGGCCGAGTTGCGGATCTTCATGACGATTCTGTCAACGATCTCTTACGCCGGCCCAGGCTGCCTGGACCCGCGGCAGCAAGCTCGGATGCAACACCCCCAGACGTGGCACTTGACCGCGCGGCGCGCCGGGGGGCACTCCGAACCATTCCTCGTTGTAAGGGAGCTCAACTGAACGTTTGAGGTTGAACTTGGTGGTATAGCTCAGACCCGAGAGGCGGTAGGCGTCGCCGTCGGTGACGGCGATCCGAAATTCCCCGGCATAGAGCCGGTCGGTCTTCTGGCTGGTGCCGTACACGACGCGCACGCGGTATTCCGGGGCCGCATCGTCGAATACCGTGAGTACCAGCGCCGGCCGCGGCTTGCGCCCCGGGGTTAAGCGCAGGTCTTCGGGAAAGCGACACCACATGATGTCGCCGGCTTGCGGTTCACTCCACCAGCGCACAGGGCTCGCTTAGACCAGCGACGTGCGAACGGATTTGCCGCGTGCCTTGCCGGCGCGGCGTTGGATGGCCTGCAGGTCTTTGTCGGTCAGCGGGCCGTCATCGGCCAGGTAGGCCGGCAGCACTTCGTTCGCCAACCGCTTGAGCGCGAAGTGAATCACTTGGGTCTCGTTGAGGCCCAGTTCCTCGGCCAGGCGTTCGACCGTGGTGCGGCTGACCCCGTGGAGATTATCGGTGGGGCGAAAACGCAGGAGCAATTTAGCGGTGGTGCGGGTGGTCATGGCGGTTCCTCATATATATCTTTATTATATACATTTTATTTCCGGATTGCCACCCACCGCGGCGGGAAGACCGTCGGGTCGCGTCCAGAAGCCCCCCGCCGAGAAGCAGACGTTGCACGCCCCGGTGCCCTAATGCGTAACCTCGGCCAACAAGAACTGCCGCCTAGTGGGTAACGATCAAGAATGTCTGCTCTTCGGCTTTATGCAAAGCCTTGCATAAGGCCGGCAACCTGCCGACTGTGCTGACCGTCGCTTCCTTGGCCAAAGCGGCCAGCGGGTTCTGAACCGACTTGGTCCGCTATGCGGTCGTGAGCAGTCACTGGGCAGGAGTTCATGCCGAACGGCTGCTTTCCAACATGGCGAACGCGTACTTTCGACCCGAAGCGGTCTTCGTTGTTCGTGGTTCTGACCTGAGCGAAAAACCACACAAGCCGCTCACTTCTACATTAGACTGCGCAAATGACGGACACACTGCCACCCGATGAGAACGCTGTAGTTGAGCGGCTTCGCTCGGAATTGGTTAAGTTGGAACCGGCGCGTCGCAAGCGATTCATCGAAAAGTTCATGCTCGCTGTGCTTGGGAGCATTCCCTGGATCGGCGGCTTCCTTAGCGCCGCCGCCAGTTACAAGGCAGAGGAAGGCCCCTTACGGCAAGACGCGCTCCAGACGCAGTGGCTGGAAGAGCACTATTCCAAAATCGTTTCCCTGAAAGAAACTTTGCATGAAATAGAGCGCCGTTTTGAGATATTGGGTGCAGCCATTGACGAACGAATACAAAGCGAGGAGTACCTTGGCCTAGTTCGTAAGGCATTCCGCTTGGACAAGGCTCGGCCTTGCAATATCTCAATATGAGATATATACTGCGTGGGTGCACGTAATAACAAGAAAGCGATTGCACGAGTTCGCGGCCAAGCACAGGGGGTCGGCGGAACCGCTGGGCGTATGGTACGCCATCATGTCCAAGACCGACTTTGGGTCATTTTCCGAACTTAAACGGGTATGGAGATCAGTGGACAAGGTCGGGAAATTCACGGTTTTCGACATCGGCGGCAACAAGTTCAGGTTGATTGCAGCGATTCATTACAATCGCAAAAAGGTGTATATACGGCACATGCTGACGCACGTTGAATATGACAATGGAAAGTGGAAGGAGTAATCATGCTGGCCCATCAATTTGATCAGGTCATTCGCGATTATCGTCGTCTGCGTACCCTGGTACCGCTCGGCACGCTACGCACGAAAAAGGACCATACACGTGCGGTCGAGTTGCTGGATGTGATCCTCGACGAGATCGGGGAAAACGAAAAGCACCCCATGGCGGAACTCGCCGACGCGATCAGCGTCTTTGTCGAGAAGTACGAGGCGGAGCATGTGCCGATTCCGCCTGCCAAGCCTTTGGCCGCGCTAAGGTTTCTCATGCGTGAACACGACTTGCGGCAATCGGACCTGCGGGAGATCGGCAGCCAGGGCGTAGTATCTGAGATATTAGGCGGCAAGCGCGAACTGAACGCGCGACAGATCAAGCGACTCGCCAAGCGTTTCGGCGTCTCACCGGCGGTATTTATCTAACGTAGCCGTCGCCGGCTTAGAACTACGAGCTCGCCGGCTGGGCTATGGCCAACACCCGCCAGGACCGGATCTTGTGTGTTGACCGCCCAGTCATGGCCGGAAGGGTGAGTAGCGGTTATCGAGAAGCTGCCGCTTGAATGCATCAGCCCAGATTTTTCGTTGGAACTGGCCGAGCGGCAGCAATGCGAAATGGACCGGCGACTCAGGCGCCAAGCGCTCAATGACCGGTCAGGCCGGAAAACAGACGTTTGAAACAACATCTTCGACCGACTGCTCAGTATCGAAGGGTCTTATCAACATTGCAAAATCGCTGCCCAAAAGCCGCCGGTCGCCACCGTAGGTATAGGGGCATCTTCCGTAAGTGGACAGCGACACCTCCATCTTGGTTTACGGGCTAACGTCGCGGACATTTGGCAGCACGGGATGCATTCCCACCAATTGGCGTTTCGAGGGAGTTGTGTGCAAGAAGCTGATTCCAACCACGGCGGTCATTGCTACTCAAATGGTTCGAACCTCGAAAACTTCTTCATCCAACCCTGAAGTGCATATAGCCGTTTCATTGTTAAATTCATCGGGGTCACAGCGGATCAAAGGGGGTTGTGGTCACGAGGAGCCGGCGGACCGGCCCCGGCGACCGTCAGTCAGCACGCCCTGAAACCCCGCTCGAGATCGCGCTTCAGGTCCTCAAGATCCTCGAGGCCAACCGAAACCCGCAGCAACCCTTCGCTGACGCCCGCGTCCTTTCGGGCCTCGGGACTGATGCGGGCATGCGTGGTCGTCGCAGGGTGCGTAATGGTGGTCTTGGCGTCGCCGAGATTGGCCGTGCGCGACAGAAGCTTCAGTGCGTTCACGAAGCGCCAGGCCTGATCACGGCCCCCGTCGAGCTCAAACGCGAGCATACCCCCGCCGCCCGACTGCTGGCGCCCCGCGAGTACATGCTGGGGATGTGACGGAAGAGAGGGATAGTAGACCCTGCGCACACCTGGCTGCCGCTCCAGCCACTCGGCGAGCCTGAGCGCCGTAGCGCTGTGCGCCTGCATCCGCAAGTGCAGTGTCTCGAGTCCCTTCAGGAACACCCAGGCATTGAAAGGGCTGAGCACCGGTCCCGCAGTGCGCACAAAATGGTAGACATCGCCGCCGAGCAGCGCCTCGCTTCCCACGAGTGCGCCGCCGAGACAGCGCCCCTGGCCGTCAATGTACTTCGTTGCCGAATGAACGATGATATCCGCGCCATGGCGCAACGGCGTCTGCAAAGCAGGGCTGCAGAAGCTGTTATCGACTGCGAGCAGCGCACCATGGGTGTGCGCAATCTGTGCGAGCGACTTGAGATCACCGACCTCGATCAGGGGGTTTGTGGGCGTCTCGAGGAACAGCAGTCTCGCGCCCTTGGCCGCCAGCTCCCAAGCAGACAGATCCGTCAGCGGAACAAACGTGAAATCGAGTCCGAAACGCGTCAGGATATTCTGGAAAAGCGTCATGGTCGGCCCGAACAGGGACTTCGAGGCCACCACGCGATCGCCTGCCTTCAGGACGCCCATGCACAACGCGAGGATCGCAGCCATGCCCGACGCCGTCGCGATGCACCGCTCAGCTCCTTCGAGCGCCGCGAGCCGCTCCTCGAAAACGCGCACCGTCGGATTACCTGAGCGCGAGTACGTATTTCCGTGTTCCTTGCCGGTAAAACGCGCAAAGGCCTGTTCGGCGCTCTCGAACACATAGCTCGATGTCGCAAAGATCGGTTCGCTATGCTCGCCCTCGAGCGTGCGGCGCTCGCCTGCCCGCACCGCGCGCGTCTGTGGCCCGTATGCCTTCCAGTCGTCGTGATCGCGGCTCATCGTTTCAGGAATAGGTATGCAATTCGGTGGATACGAGGTCGTTTCCGATGGCGGGGTTCTTCGCGGCATCCGACCGTACGCGCTCGATATGGTCGAGGTACTCCTGATTGACGTCCCCCGTCACATAGATCCCGTCAAAACACGAGGTATCGAATCGGGTAATCCGCGGGTTACCCTCCCGCGCCGAGTCGACGAGATCGCGCAGATCCTGATAGATCAGTCGGTCAGCACCGATCTCCTGCGCGATCTCCTCGGTGGTGCGGCCGTTCGCGACGAGCTCATGAACCGAAGGCATGTCGATCCCGTAGACATTCGGGTAGCGTACCGCGGGCGCGGCCGACGCAAAGTAGACCTTCCGGGCACCCGCCTCGCGTGCCATCTGGATGATCTGGCTCGACGTAGTTCCACGCACGATCGAATCATCAACCAGCAGAACGGTCTTTCCGCGGAATTCCAGGTCAATCGCGTTCAGCTTGTGGCGTACCGACCGTCTGCGCTGGGCCTGTCCGGGCATGATAAACGTGCGACCGATATAGCGGTTCTTGATGAATCCCTCACGGTACTTGAGATTCATCTCGTTCGCCATCTCGAGCGCCGCTGTCCGGCTCGTGTCGGGGATGGGAATCACGACGTCGATGTCATGTTCCGGCCATTCGCGCATGACCCGCCGCGCCAGCTTCTGGCCCATGCGCAGGCGCGTCTTGTACACGGCGATGCCGTCCATGATGGAGTCCGGTCGCGCCATGTAGACATGTTCGAAGATGCATGGCGCGTGGGACGGGTTGTCCGCGCACTGCTGCTGATGCATCTCACCCTTGAGATCAATGAAGAGCGCTTCTCCGGGCAGCACATCGCGTACCAGTTCGAAGCCCAGGACATCCAGCGCCACGCTCTCCGAGGCAACAATGTGCTCGGGACCGGCATCCGTGTCGCGCCGGCCGTATACGATCGGGCGGATGCCATGGGGATCGCGGAACGCGAGCAGGCCGAAGCCAACGATCATGATGGCGACGGCGTAGGCACCGCGGCAGCGCCGGTGCACACCGGCTACTGCCCGGAAGATATGCTCGGGGGTCAGACGCAGGCGGCCGGCCCGGTGCAACTCGTGGGCAAACACATTGAGCAGGACCTCGGAGTCCGAATCGGTATTGATGTGCCGCCAGTCCTCCCGAAACAACTCCTCCTTGAGCTCCGCGGCGTTCGTCAGATTCCCGTTATGCGCGATCGCGAGACCGAACGGGGAGTTCACGTAAAGCGGCTGAGCCTCGGCCGACGAGGAACATCCGGCGGTGGGATAACGCACATGCCCAAGGCCCATGTTCCCCTTGAGGCTAAGCATGTGGTTCGCCAGAAAGACGTCGCGCACCAGGCCGTTGTCCTTGCGAAGATGGACACGGCTGCCGTCGCTCGTGATGATGCCGGCTGCATCCTGGCCCCGGTGCTGCAATACCGTCAGGCCATCGTAGATCGCCTGATTGACCGGGCTTGATGCCAAGACTCCGATGATTCCACACATGCAGGAAAAACCTCCCGGAAGCGAGGGGGCGCCTAGTTTATCTGTAGCCCATGGTTCGGGCAACCTTGGCTGGCAAATGCGCCGCAAGCAGACCGACCGCCCTCTGAAGATAGGGCACAAGATGCGACCCGCGCCACCACGGCAGACGCGGGAGCGACGTCAGGTCCGCAAGCATGACCAGCACGACCAGGATCACGATACCCCGGATCGCGCCAAACAGCGCGCCAAATACATGGTCCACGGTCTTGATGCCTCCCTTGAGGATCGTGTTCCGGATCATAAAACCCGTGATCCCGATCAGGACGAACACCACGACGAAGATCAGGAGAAACGCGCTGACCCGTCGAAATCCCGGATTATGAACCCATCGTGCGAGCGCCGGCATCAGCATCGGTGATAACGCCCAGCCCGCCAGGATCCCTCCAGCCCACGCCGCCAGCGAGAATACCTCGCCTACGAATCCCCGGATCGCGCCGAGACCCGCAAACAGCACCATGACGAGTACCACGGCTACGTCGAGCGGATTCACGATCACCGGCGCGAATAGACGAGAAGGGTCCTGCCTCTAGGCCATACGGTGACAATCTGTCGCTGCGCGCGCAAGGCATCGGGGCGGTCGCGATAGGGTCCAAGACGTGTCCGGAAATAGGTGCGCCCACGGATCCGCTCCCGTTCGACATGCGCCGGAAATCCGTGCAGCGCGAACCGGTGCGCGAGAATGATCGCGGCGCGCTCCTGAGAAAAGGCGGCCACCTGGACGAACCAGCCGCGCGCTGGCGGCGCTACCCTGGTTCGCAACACCTTTTGCGACGGTGCGGGCACCGCCACCTGTTTGACGGGTACGGGCGCAGGAGCCTGCACTACCGGAACTGTCGGTGCGCTGGGCGTTACCGGCGGCAAGGGTACGGCTGCCGGGGCTGGGGCGCTGGCTGTGGACGTTGCCGTCACAGGCGCCGCGGACGACAAGGCCTGGACCGTGCCGGAATGAACCAGGGGGCTCACCACCGGCGGCCGGCTCTTGCCAAGCGGCGCCACCGTCACCATCGTCTGCGGCCGCGGTCGGAAGATCATCGGGAGAAGGATCACTGCAAGCACCACAAGAACCACCGCACCGACCATCCGGTGTATTGGCTTGAACGTCCGGCCTTCCGAACCGCTCATCGGGACGGCTCCCGCAGGAATTGAGGTTCGCGCAGTATAGCACTCACGGTAAGAAACGACCCAAACACAACGATGCGGTCCTCCGGTCGCGCCCTCCGTTCGACCTCCCTAAAGCCGCTTGCCGGATCCGGATGAGTGGACACCTCCCCTGACACGCCACCCCGACGCAGTCGCTCCGCGGTCTCAACGCCGGTCGCCCCGCGCGGGCCCGTAAGCGACACGACGTGCCACTCGTCGATGCATCCCACGAGTGTGGTCCCAATCTCCTCCACCGCCTTGTCGCGCAATATGCCGCAGAGTGCGAACGTACGCCCAGCGGCCGGCATCCTGCGGAGATTGTCGGCAAGGGTTGCCGCCGCCGCGCCATTGTGCGCAACATCAAAGATCACGTCCGCGCACCCGGGCCGCGGGCGCACCTCGAAACGCGCTGCCAGCCGCGTTGCGAGACCCGCGCGCACATCCGCCACCGAGACCGGGAGGCGCGATCTCAGGAGTTCCGTTACAAGCAGCGCACAGGCCGCGTTGCGCAGCTGATGCGCCCCGCGCATGGCAGGCAACGGCAACCCCGCCCGAACCTGCCGGCCATAGTGCCAGCTGAAGGCATCTCCCTCATCGCGATACCCGAAGTGCTCATGGATCTGCAGGAGTTCGGCGCCGACACTCCGCGCTGCGTCGGCGATCGCGCCCGGGGGTTCCGGGTCGCCGCACAGGGCCGGACGGCCCGCGCGGAAAATCCCCGCCTTCTCACGGGCGATCGACTCGCGGTCGTGGCCAAGATACTCCTGGTGGTCGAGTCCTATGGAAGTAACGATCGCGACATCCGCATCGAAGGCATTCACTGCATCGAGGCGTCCGCCGAGACCGACCTCAAGCACCGCGACCTGCACGCCACGGTCACGGAACAGAACCACCGCAGCAAGAGTACCAAATTCGAAGTAGGTCAACGGCACATCTGCGCGGGCCCGTTCCACCTGCTCGAACGCCCGTACAATCTCCGCGTCGGGAACATCCACTCCGCCGACGCGGATGCGTTCGTTAAACCTCACGAGATGTGGCGAGCTGTAGGCACCGACACGATAGCCGGCGGAACAGTATATGGCCTCAAGCATCGCCACCGTCGACCCTTTGCCGTTAGTGCCACCAGCCACGATCACGGTGAATGGCGGGGCCATCAGACCCAGCTGCGCCTGCACTACGCGCACGCGCTCAAGGCCGAGCGCAATCTCCT
The DNA here is from genome assembly GCA_021777335.1 of Pseudomonadota bacterium. Classification (GTDB taxonomy): domain Bacteria; phylum Pseudomonadota; class Gammaproteobacteria; order Acidiferrobacterales; family Acidiferrobacteraceae; genus JAJYDT01. Next base: position 9,302 of record JAJYDT010000060.1, read on the forward strand.
TCGGATGCAGGGTCTCGAGCCACGACAACCACTGGTCCAGCGAGTCGTGCAATCAGGGGTTTACCGGCACAGCAGCGACGCCGGCGGACGCCAACCTGTGCGGACCAAGCAGCGACAACAGAGACGCGATCTTGTCGCGCATGGCATGCCTATGGACGATCATGTCGATGGCACCGTGCTCCAGCAGAAACTCGGCGCGCTGGAATCCCTCAGGCAGGGTCTCGCGTACGGTCTGTTCGATCACACGGGGGCCGGCAAACCCGATCAATGCCTTCGGTTCAGCCAGTATCACGTCTCCCAGCATGGCAAAACTCGCGGAGACACCGCCCATCGTGGGATCGGTCAACACCGAGACAAAGGGCAGGCCCGCCGCCGACATGCGGGTCAGCGCGGCGCTCGTCTTTGCCATTTGCATGAGCGATATCACCGCCTCCTGCATGCGTGCACCGCCACTCGCTGAAAAGCACACGAGAGGCAGGCCTTCTTTGAGGCAGCAATCCACCCCGCGCACGAACCGTTCACCGACGACGGAGCCCATGGATCCGCCCATGAAATTGAATTCGAAGGCCCCAGCGACAAGCGGGACACCCTTGACCGAGCCCTGCATGACGACAAGCGCTTCGGTCTCGCCGGTGCTGACCGCTGCGTCGTTCAGGCGATCACGATAACGCTTGATATCCTTGAATTTCAGAAAATCGACCGGCCTGAGGTTCAGTCCGATTTCGGCACGACCGTGTTCGTCCAGAAAACCCTCAAGCCGCCTGCGCCCGCTGATACGCATGTGGTAGTCGCACTTCGGGCAGACATTCGCGTTCTTCTCAATCTCGGCGCAATACAATACGGCGCTGCAGCCTGGGCACTTGCTCCACAGCCCCTCAGGAATCGCCTTCTTGCCGGAACTCTTCTCCTTGATCTTCGGTGGCAACAGTTTGTCGAACCAGTTCATAGGCTCAACCGACAGAAGGAGCAGGTGTCGTGTGCCCCATGGCGTTGCGCAGCGAACCGATGAACGCAGCAACCTCAGACATCGCCCGCTCGCGCTGTCCTTCGAGCACAGCGATGCGCGACACCAGCGCGCTGCCGACCACCACGGCGTCGGCAAATCCGGCGGCACTCTTGGCAGCGTCTGGCCCGTCGATCCCGAAGCCCAGTCCGACCGGCTTGGTCGTGATCGAACGCACGGCGGCGACACGCGCACGCGCCTCCGCGAGATCGAGATGGGCGGCGCCCGTCACGCCGCGAAGCGAGACGTAATACAGGAAGCCACGGGCAACCGCAGCGATTGCACGAACACGCGCGCGGCTCGTCGTCGGCGCAAGCAGAAACACGAGATCAATCCCCTCGCTGTACAGGGCGTGAGCGAGATCGGTGCTCTCTTCGAGAGGCATATCGACGACGATGATGCCGTCGACCCCTGCTGCCCGCGCCGCCGAGGCGAACGCCTCGTAACCGAACGCCTCGACCGGGTTG
>JAJYDT010000061.1 GCA_021777335.1 Pseudomonadota bacterium
AAAGTGGTACGCGAGCTGGGTTTAGAACGTCGTGAGACAGTTTGGTCCCTATCTGCGGTGGGCGTTGGAGATTTGAGAGGATCTGTCCTTAGTACGAGAGGACCGGGATGGACGTACCTCTGGTGTACCGGTTGTCATGCCAATGGCATTGCCGGGTAGCTATGTACGGATGGGATAACCGCTGAAAGCATCTAAGCGGGAAACCCACCTCAAGATGAGATCTCCCCGAGAGTGCAACTCTCCTAAAGGTTCGTCGTAGACCACGACGTTGATAGGCGGGATGTGTAAGTCCAGTAATGGATTGAGCTAACCCGTACTAATTGACCGTGAGGCTTGACCATATAACACCCAAGATGTTTGGGTGTGTCGGCGCAAGCCCCGCCTCCTTCATCCGAAAGAATTGCATCCGCAAAGGTTTGCCTGGCGGCCATAGCGAGTGGGAACCACCCGATCCCATCCCGAACTCGGAAGTGAAAACGCTCAGCGCCGATGATAGTGTGGGGTTTCCCCATGTGAAAGTAGGACACTGCCAGGCTTTATATACGAGACCCTCGACGCGAGAGCGCCGGGGGTTTTTATTTGGGGGTGCCGGTTCTCCACCGACCGGCAAGGGGAGCGCGCCAGCGAACGAAGCGGGGTGGCGTGACCAACAGGCAGCGGATACGAAGTAGCGCGGGGCCGGCCGCATTTTCTGGTGCGGTGATATACCCGCTCACCATCGCCAATGACGCGATGACCAGATTCGAAAGGTTCAGAGCGTGACGCGGACAGCCGGGGTCAGTTCGGTCGTCACTCTAAATAGTGTCGCGCTCATCTCTTCCACTTCGTAAGGTTTCATGACCACGTCCTTAAAGCCGTATTGCTTAAAGTCATGCATGACCGGATCGGTGGCGTAGCCGCTGGATACGATGACCTTGACCTCGGGATCGAACTCCCGAAGTTTGCGCATGCATTCTATGCCGCCCATGCCTGCTGGGACGGTGATGTCCAGGATCGTTGCACCAAAGGGTGCGTGCGACCGGAAGGCCTCTTGATAGAGTGACAGCGCCTCGGCGCCGTCTTTTGCAAGTGACACCTGGTAGCCAAAGTACGTCAATAGCCGCTCGGCGATGGTACGCACCTGTGCCTCATCGTCCATGACCAGAATCTTGCCTGAGCCAAACACAAGTCGGCTGTCAGCTGCAGTCGTGGTTTCCCGGTGCACACCCTGCCATGCCGGCAGATAAATGGAGAAGCAGGCTCCCTTGTTGACCTCGGACTCGCCGTAAATATAGCCACCATGTTTCTGAACAATGGCATGACAGATGGCGAGCCCCAGGCCACGGCCTATGCATTTACTGACTGTTACTTCCGGATGTCAGCGCTCGCCTCGTCTCCTCTGATAATGTTTCTTTGGATGACTTACGGTCTGGGGGTCTGATGTCTACCGCTGCCGCTGCATCTACCAATCAGCTACTACAGGCCCTATCCCGCAAGCAGGCACAGCACCTGTGTGCGTGTTGCTACCCGGTGGATCTTACCTGTGGCACGATCCTGTGCGAACCGGGGGTACCGATACGGAATGTGTACTTTCCGCACGACTGCGCGATCTCGTTACTCACCCCCGTGGGCGATATCTGGGCGGAGGTGGGTCTGGTTGGCAGCGAGGGATTGGTGGGGGCGACGCTGGCGCTCGGTGTCCCGGTGTCCGCGGTGCGCATGCTGGTGCAAAGGTCCGGCACGGCGCTGCGCATGAGCGCCGCGTCCTTTCGCAGGGAACTCAAAAAGAGTGCTCCCCTGAAACGACAGATCGATTACCACCTCTATACGCGGATCGTGCAGATGGCGCAGACGGCGTCCTGCAACCGGTATCATTCAGTGCGGTCCCGGCTCGTGCTCCGGCTATTGCTCACCCAGGATCGAGTACATTCGAATGAGTTTGACCTGACGCAGGAATTTCTGGCGCGGATGCTGGGCATCAGGCGCGCGAGCGTGGTGCATGCCGCCAGCACTCTGCGGAAAGAGCATCTGATCCGCTATAGCCGCGGACACATCACGATTCTCGACCGCAAGGGGCTGGAACGCGCATCCTGTGTGTGTTTTCCTGCAGCCAAGGACCGTTCCGCAAACGCCTTGACTTAACGGCGGTGACCAAAAAGGCAGCCATGGTTTTCGGGGATGATCAGAACCCCCCGGGCAAGCGGTATGATATTCCTCGTTCTTACGCGTCAATTCGTTGATTGCACCGATATTCCCCAAGGGTTGTCGCTGACCGCAAACAATCGCGGGGATTATTTTATTTTTAAGGACGAGCCAGATGGGAACCACCCGGATCTCTGTACTGTTAGGTCCGGTGCTTTGCTCGGGATGTCTCATGGTCAGTACCCCAGAAGAAGGTTCTGAAGAAGCCGGCAAACCTCCGCCCGTGCCGTTGGGGCGGGTGCGCTGTCTCATAAGCCTTTTTGCCTTCCGGACGACCCCGGCTTCCCAGGGCCCCCCGCATGATTGCCTGGCGCAGAAAGCCCTGGGGGCCTCTCTGGGCCGACGGGCTTCGCGTTGCCACTGCCACCAGACGGCCCTATCATGAGACGCTATGAAACGCTCAAATCTCGGTTGTGGCACGAATGGGCGCTGCACAAGGAGTTCTGTGCGCGTTCGACGTTTTTTCCCTTGTCCCACCAAAACACCATAGGAACTGCTCGCCTGTAGGCGGGTGCCATGTCGCAACGCAGCTCAGTGCTTGCCCGGCTCGCTGACGGACGCTTTCATTCCGGAACGGAGATCGGTCACTCGCTCGGCGTTACCCGCGCGGCGGTGCACAAGGTTGCCCGTCAGCTTACGAAAGCGGGCATCGCGCTCGAATGCCGCCGGGGCCTCGGCTACCGTCTCGATCCGCGCTTCCGTCCGCTCGCGCTCGCGGCAATGACTGAATACTGGCCTGCGGCCTCCCTGCACCAGATCGAGCTGCTTGAGGAGGTTGATTCCACCAATCGTTATCTGCTGCGGCAGGCCGATCGCGGTCTCGATATCCACGGGCATTGCTGCCTCGCCGAATCCCAGACAGGTGGCGTGGGCCGTCGCGGGAGAACCTGGGTCTCTACCGCCTACAGCAATATCCTGCTTTCCTGTGCCTGGCGTTTTGATGCCACGATCTCCCGTCTCGGCGGGTTGAGTCTCGCCGTGGGGGTTGCGGCGCGCGCGGCACTCGTCGATTGCGGTCTTGAGACGGTGCGGCTCAAGTGGCCGAACGACCTCGTCTGTGGTCCGCGCAAGCTTGGAGGAGTCCTGATCGAGTTGCGCGCGCAGGCGGAGGCACCGACGCTCGTCGTCTGCGGGATCGGCATCAATGGCTACATTGCCCCAGGACAAGCCCCGCTTATCGACCAGCCCTGGACTGACCTTGAGCACGAACTCGGTGTGGTGGTGGATCGCAATCGCGTCGCGGCGGCCCTGCTGCGGCATCTGATCAACCTGTTTGATGACTTCGCGCGCCACGGTTTTGCCGCATGGCGGCCGGTGTGGGAGCGGTATCACCGGGACACAGGGCGCTTTGTGCAGGTCATCGATACCTCCGGCCGACATATCGGCGGAGAGGCCCTCGGGGCTGATGAACACGGTGGGCTGCGGTTGCGGGCAGTGGGTGGAATCGTTACCGTCTACGCTGGCGATGTGGGTATTCCGCATGAACCTTCTGATTGATCTTGGCAACAGCCGGCTCAAATGGGCGGTCCAGGACCCGGAGTCATGGCAAACCGGGGTGCTTGATCACTGGCACGATGTCGAGCGGGAGCTCGACCGCGCATGGGGTTCCATAACACCCTCCCGCGTCGTGATGAGCAGCGTGGCGGATGGGGAAATGACCGGGCGCGTGCAGCGCTGGATCTTGCAGCGCTGGTCGCTTACGCCGGCATCCGTCGTTGCGGTCCCGGAACAGCTCGGGGTCCGCAACGGCTATGAGCACCCGTCGCAGCTCGGGAGCGACCGATGGGCGGCGCTTGTGGCGGCGCGTGCGCTCTTTCAGGGTCGGCTGTGCATCGTTGATTGCGGCACGGCGGTGACAATTGACGCGCTGTCCGAAGCCGGAGAATTCATGGGCGGCACAATCCTCCCGGGGCTCGCTACCATGCGCCGCTCCCTCGCGGCCTCGACATCGCTGGTGCCTTCGCCCGGCAGGGACCGGAACTGTCTCGCGCGGTCTACCGACGATGGTGTCGCCGCAGGGACCCGGTTTGCGCTTGCCGGCGCAGTGGACCGGCTGCTTGAAGAGTACGAACACGTGCTCGGGGTTCCGATGCCTGTGATCCTGACCGGCGGCGACGCCGAGACCCTGCGTGCCGATCTCCACTATCCGGCACAACTGGCCCCGGATCTTGTATTGCGCGGGATCGCGCTTATCGCGACGGTATTGCCATGAGATTTCTGTTCTGGCTACTGCTTGCCGCGAACATGGGGCTTTGGATGTGGCTGCACTGGGAAGCCCCACTGCTGCCGCGCCCGCAGCCCCCGGTACATCCCCACGAGATCCGGCTTCTGTCTTCTCCCGGCGTCATCCGGGTGCCAAGACTTGTTTCAGCGGCAAGCACCCCTTTTTCCGCAACTGCTCATGCCCCTGTAACCGGTGCCGGATCTGCGGCGACGTTGCGGCGTCGGAGCGCCACGCAGGCAGCCAGCGCGCGGCGATGCTATGCCACAAAGCCTCTGTCGCGTGCTGCGTTCGCTGCGACCGCACAGCGGTTGAATGCGCTCGGAATCTCCTACCGCCGGCGCGTGCATCCTCATCCCGCCTATCAGGTGGCAAGCCCGCCACTTTCGCAGACGGCCTATCGCGTGCTGCAGCGCCGTCTGCGTGCCTTTCGCATCACCGAGGCCTATCGTTTCATCAAGAGCGGTCGGCCGCGAATCTCCTTTGGTGTATTTCGCAGCCGTCTGGACGCCCTGCGTCAGGCGCACGTGCTGACCCGCCAGGGATTTACCGTCCGGATTCTCGAATCTGGCCGGTCTTCGGACGCGCTCATCCTCGGCCCACTGTCACCTGCCTTAAAATCGCGCCTTGCCCGGTTGCATCTCATGCTGCATGTCAGACGGTGTACCGTGACTGGAGCTTCTGTTCCGGCTGAAACGGGGATAATGGCGCGAGCCCATCACGCTAACGCGCCGTCTCCTGCAGCACCTGATAGCGCCCGCGGTAGGCAGAACGCCACGCGTCGATGAGTTCCCGGTTGTCATGATTCCAGGGATGGAATCTTGGTGACAGGTACGCGAGCCAATGGGGGGTGATCTGGCGGCCAAGGCCCTGAGGGCCCCACCAGAGGCGGAACGCGGAGTGCCAGGTGCGGAAGCGCACGAGTGCTCGGTCACGCCACAGGAGTGCCGTGGTCTGCAACAGGATGTCGCCTGTAAAAATGAGGCTCACATAACAGAACCAGAACACGCGCCGCAGATGGGTTCCTCCTGCCCACTGATAGACGTCGAAGGCGACACTCTTGTGCTCGGTCTCCTCGGCCGCATGCCACGCCCACACCGTTTTCAGGGGTTCGTCCATCGCCTCTGACCACTGGGGATGGCGCAGGAATCCGTCGCCCAGCACGGCCGTAAAATGCTCATAGGCGATGACGATCGCGAGTCTCGAGAGCGGCGCGAACCGGCGCGAGACCCGTATCCGGAAGCGGATCAGCGGCTCGACGAGATTGCGATAGCCCTGCTCCCTGAGTGTCTCGTTGTACCGGCTGTGTACGAAACGGTGCGTGGACTCCTGGGCGGTGAACGCGCGCACCGCCGTGGCGAGTGCCGGGGGGCCTGACTGCTCGATCAGGGGCAGGAATTCGCGGGTGACATCAATGAAATTCTGCTCGCCAGCGGGAAACATCATCGAGAGTGCATTATAAAGCTGGGTCGCATACGCATCATTACCGTTCCAGCGTCGGGCAAAGCCGTGCTCGAGGTCGATGTCGAGCCGCCGAAGAGGCATCGGATTGCTATCCATGGCATCCTCCTGCTCAGCGCCAGCCCGGATTCGCGACGTGAGGTCCGTCGTGCCACGGCGCCAGCGTCAGTATCGCGCGTAAACGTCATGCCCGGCAAGCGATCCAGCCAGGCCTGCCGGCGGGAGTCATCTGGTTGTTTGATCCGGTATTCTTCAGAGTCGATGTAGGTTTGTGGTTCGGTACTTTGTCAACCCGGTTCAGACGGCCGATCCCGCTCGGTGGGTCTACGGAGTGGCAGCGAGGCACGATTCCCTGTGGGGCGCACGGCGGTTGAGAAGAACGCTGGAGCGCTGCGAAATCTTTTTGGTACAATGAGCAGTCTGCGTCAAGCAGCCCGTATAGCTCAGTTGGTAGAGCATCTGATTTGTAGGCCATTGCACCGCACACCAGAAATGATGTGCGTGGAGACGGCTAAAACGGGGAAACCTTCGCCGCTAAGGCATGGCAATCCCGTGCTAACTGTCCTTGTTAGGACGGTGAGTGTAGAGACTTTACACCGTCCACCTAAACCGGACGTGGTCCGGCACGGTGAAGAGAAAGTCCAGACCCCAAACCCGGCCACCGGGGCTGCGAAAGCAGTAGTGGGTATGAATCAGAGGGTCGGGGGTTCAAATCCCTCTGCGGGCTCCAATGCGCCATCCGGGCACAGGCAGGGCTCGTGCCCGGTCCGCACGGCCATGATAGAATAACGCCGTTGCAGCGCGGTGCCGTGGCATGCACGGGTTGCGAAACGGCAGCCGGGGTATTCCGGGACGGCGGCGCAGACACATGTCGTATCCACCCGATACCGACCATCTGGAACCATGATCATGATCGAGCGCCGCCCTGAGGACGCCTCTGCCGTCGCGCTTGCGCACTATGAGCGTCTGCCGTCGCTGCTTGAGGCGATCCGCCCGCGTATCAACCGGCCGCTTACCCTGACAGAAAAAATCCTGTTTGCACACTTGAGCGGTTCTGTGGGCCCCCTGCCCATGCGTGGCGAGACGACCGTGATGCTCGCGCCGGACCGGGTGGCAATGCAGGATGCGACGGCGCAGATGGCGTTACTGCAGTTCATCTCGGCTGGCCGGTCGGCGAGTCTCGTGCCGGCCACGATTCATTGTGACCATCTGATCCGGGCGAAGGTCGGGGCGCGGGCCGATCTTGCCGTGGCGGAACAGAGCAATCACGAGGTGTACGAATTCTTGTCGTCCGCCGCTGCCAAGTATGGTCTCGGGTTCTGGAGACCGGGCTCGGGCATCATCCACCAGGTGCTGCTCGAGCATTATGCCTTCCCGGGTGGTCTCATGATCGGAACCGATTCTCACACCCCGAATGCGGGCGGCCTCGGCATGCTCGCTGCGGGGGTTGGTGGCGCCGATGCGGTCGATGCCATGGTGGGTCTCGGCTGGGAGGTGGTGTGGCCGAGGCTTGTCGGTGTGCGCTTGACCGGCCGTCTCTCCGGCTGGACGAGCGGCAAGGACGTGATCCTGAAGCTCGCCGGTCTGCTGACCGTCACCGGTGGCACGGGCAAGGTGATTGAATATTTCGGCGCGGGAACCGCCACACTTTCCGCCACCGCTAAGGCGACGATCACCAACATGGGCGCCGAGCTCGGGGCGACAAGCTCTGTTTTTCCTTATGATGCATCAATGCGCCGCTATCTCGAAGCGACCGGGCGTCATGTTGTTGCCGAGGGTGCCGAGCGCGTCGCCCCGTATCTGGTCGCGGATCCCGCGGTGGACGCTGATCCCGGTCGCTACTATGACGAGGTGATCGAGATCGATCTCGATCGGCTTGAGCCACACATGGTCGGGCCGCACACGCCTGACCGGTCGCGGCCCTTGTCGGCAGTACGCAAAGAGGCTGAGGCTGGTGCATTTCCGGCGGAACTCAAGGCGGCACTCATCGGCAGCTGCACGAACTCTTCCTATGAAGACATCGGGCGCGCGGCCGATGTCGCACGCAAGGCGCGCGCTGCCGGACTCAAGGCCAGGATCCCGCTCTTCGTGACGCCGGGTTCAGAGCAGGTGCGTGCCACCATCGAGCGGGACGGCCTGCTTGAGGACCTTACGGCAATCGGTGCCTCGGTGCTCGCCAACGCGTGCGGGCCCTGCATCGGGCAATGGGAGCGAGCGGATGTGGCCAAAGGGGTCCCGAACTCCATTCTGACCTCGTACAACCGGAATTTCCCGAGGCGTAATGACGGGAATCCGTCGACCCATGCGTTTATTGCAAGCCCCGAGGTGGTGGTCGCCTATGCGCTTACCGGTTCACTGGCGACAAACCCGCTCGAGATGATCCCGAAAGAAGGTGGCGAAGGGGTGACACTGACGGCGCCTGTGGCCGACGAATTGCCGAAGCATGGGTTCACCTCGGGTGCCGAGGGTTATGCTCCGCCCTCCGGGCATCCGGAGACCCTGCAGGTGCAGATCGCGGCCACCAGTGAACGATTGAGCCTGCTCGAGCCGTTTCCGCCAGCGGACTTCACCCGTTTTCAGAACCTGCCGCTCCTGATCAAGGCTGTCGGCAAGTGCACAACCGATCATATCTCACCCGCAGGCCCATGGCTCAAGTACCGTGGTCATCTCGACCGCATCAGCGATAATCTGTTTGCCGGTGTTGCCAACGCCTTCGCCCGCAACCCGGGCGCGGGCCACAACGTTTTCACCGGGGAAGACGACGTACCGCTGGCGGCGCTTGCCCGTGACTACAAGGACAGGGGTCAAGGCTGGGTAGCCGTGGGCGACACCAACTATGGCGAGGGCAGTTCGCGGGAACATGCGGCAATGTCACCGCGTTATCTCGGCTGTCTCGTGGTGCTCGTCCGGTCGTTTGCGCGCATCCATGAGACCAATCTCAAGAAGCAAGGGGTTCTGCCACTCGTTTTTGCCGATCCTGCCGACTATGATCGCCTCCGCAGGGACGACCGGCTGAGCCTGCCGGGCCTTGCCCGGCTCGCTCCGGGGCATCCGGTGACCATCGAGGTGTGCCGGGCCGACGGCGCGACCTTTGAATTTTCCGGACGGCACAGCCTGACGGCAGAGCAGATCGAATGGTTCCGTGCGGGTTCGGCACTTAATCGGATCCGGGGCAGGAGCGCGGCGTGAGGGCCGAAAGAGGTGACCAGCACCGGAATTTTGGCGGTGACGAAGGGCTTATTGTCTTGACAAGGGTACTGACCCTCCAGCACAATTCGCGGCTTACGTTTTTTGGAGGGGTTCCCGAGCGGCCAAAGGGATCAGACTGTAAATCTGACGGCTCTGCCTTCGGAGGTTCGAATCCTCCCCCCTCCACCAGAACCGGCAGGAGTCGGGGGGGCCGGTTTTCCGCGGGTGTAGTTCAATGGTAGAACTTCAGCCTTCCAAGCTGATAGCGTGGGTTCGATTCCCATCACCCGCTCCAGTTTTGGCGGGTACGGGCAGAATAAGCCCATATAGCTCAGTCGGTAGAGCACTTCCTTGGTAAGGAAGAGGTCATCGGTTCGATTCCGATTATGGGCTCCAGGTTGGCGCGGGAGCGCGGACCTGATAACGAGAACAGAACAACATTTCAGAATAGAGTGACAAGAGGTACACGGTGTCCAAGGGAAAATACGAACGCACGAAGCCCCACCTGAACGTGGGGACCATCGGCCACGTCGACCACGGCAAGACCACACTGACCGCGGCGCTCACCAAGGTGCTGTCTTCGAAGTACGGCGGGGAGTTCAAGGCCTATGACCAGATCGACAACGCCCCTGAGGAGCGCGAGCGCGGCATCACCATTGCCACCGCCCATGTCGAGTACGAGACCGCCAGGCGCCACTACGCCCACGTCGACTGCCCGGGCCACGCGGATTACGTAAAGAACATGATCACCGGCGCCGCCCAGATGGACGGTGCCATCCTGGTGGTCTCCGCCGCCGACGGCCCGATGCCCCAGACCCGCGAGCACATCCTGCTTGCCCGTCAGGTGGGTGTGCCCTACATCGTCGTGTTCCTGAACAAGGCCGACATGGTCGACGACAAGGAGCTGCTGGAGCTGGTCGAGATGGAGGTGCGCGAGCTCCTCGACAAGTACGAGTTTCCCGGGGACAAGACCCCGATCGTGATCGGCTCGGCGCTGAAGGCGCTCGAGGGCGATGCGGGCGTGCTTGGCGAAGGCGCCATCATGAAGCTCGCCGAGGCGCTTGATACCTACATCCCGCAGCCCGAACGGGCGATCGACGGGGCCTACCTCATGCCGGTGGAGGATGTATTCTCCATCTCCGGCCGGGGCACGGTTGTGACCGGTCGTGTCGAGCGCGGCGTGGTCAAGGTCGGTGACGAGGTCGAGATCGTCGGATTGCGCGACACCCTGAAGACCACCGTCACCGGGGTCGAGATGTTCCGCAAGCTGCTCGATCAGGGCCAGGCCGGTGACAACATCGGCGTGCTCCTGCGCGGTACCAAGCGTGAGGAGGTCGAACGTGGCCAGGTGTTGTGCAAGCCCGGTTCGATCAAGCCACACACCAAGTTCGAGGCTGAGGTTTATGTGCTGAGCAAGGAGGAAGGAGGCCGTCATACCCCCTTCTTCCAGGGCTATCGCCCGCAGTTCTACTTTCGCACCACGGACGTTACCGGTGCCTGTGAGCTGCCCTCTGGCACCGAGATGGTCATGCCCGGCGACAACGTGAAGCTCAACATCACCCTCATCAACCCGATCGCCATGGAAGAAGGTCTGCGCTTCGCCATCCGCGAAGGCGGCCGGACCGTGGGCGCGGGTGTGGTATCCAAGGTGATTGAGTAGC
>JAJYDT010000062.1 GCA_021777335.1 Pseudomonadota bacterium
GGTCATCGCGGAATCGGATGACGATGACTGCCATGTGGAAAATGTGTGGTTCACAAACATCCAGGAGATCCCCGATACGGCAACCCTGGAACAACTCGCCAAAATGACCCTGGAACAGGTGCAGCCAACATCGAGCAAAATGCTCCAGTGATTCCCGGCTCTGGTACAGGACTGCCGAGCGGTAGCCGACAGCCATCGACACACAGACATTGCCGCTTTCGAGGACTGCGTCTTTACCTGCCTGCGTGGCGGTGAAACGCCATTCCCATCGGCACATGTTTTCACAAAGGGCGGCGCTGGTCGCGACACATCGATTCGCTTGCGACCGGCGCTGCACCATCCATAAGGCGCCCCGGGCGATCTGCGGGTATCCTGGGCTGGGACCACGAATCTAGAACACCTGGCATCGCTTAGCCCGACGTGACAGCGATCCCATCCGTCTCGCGCCAGTCTCCAATACGCGATGTCGCCCCTAGATTCCGGAACACACCGCATCGCCCGATGATGGCGACCTCGCCGGTCCGGCAGCAACCAAGCTGCAAACTGACCCATAACCGGAGGATCGGACAAATCGACTGCCCGGTGCAAGACGAAAAACCCTTGGCTTCTGCCCAGCGCATCCGAATCGCTGGAGATTAAGGCCTTTTCGCCCCGCGTCCGGACTCGCCACCGCGTTGCACACCGCTCGCGAACTTCACAGGATCTACCGTGAACACCTTGTGGCAACCGGGTGAGCAGAAATAATAGGTCCTGCCCTGATACTCAGCCCTGGCCGCTGCCCGTTTCTCGTCAATCACCATGCCGCACACTGGATCCGTTGGCATAATATCCTCCAAAATAGTCGCTGCGCATCTGAAATAGCAGCGACGCGCCTTCATTGGCCAGCAAACTGTCACCGGACCGGGCCCTTGCGTTTGCAGTCCTGGCGACTGCTCCGCCGGGAGGTTCTGGCCGACTCTTGGTCACCGGTCACCCGCCATTTCCGGTGACTGACTTTGCCACAACATGCCATGCCCCTCAACCATGGAGATAATGGTAACGTCGATTGGTCGGGTCATTGCAAACTCGACCCTGCCGGACTTATGCGAGGGCCACGGCTTTTCTCGTCTTAAGCAGCAGGATTTACATCACCCGGGGCCCAATCTGTGGATTTTGGCAAGGGCCGCCAACAAGATCAATTATTCGGCCCCGTCTTCCGGCAAAACTTCACCACAACGCCAACCGGCGACCGTCGAGCCTGAATATTTCATCGAATCGCCGGGCGAATGGGATTTTTCTAAGGTATCAACGCAGGCTAGGCCCCGTACAGGGTTATTTGTGGGCGTGCTGCCGTCAAGAATATACGCACGGTTCTTGTCCTGCCTCGACACGTCCTGTTTACCATATTCGTATCTGACAGGTGTGACTTTCCCGGCTGCGGCAGAGACCATCTTTGCCGCAGCGCCGCCGTTGCTGTCCGGACTCGCCACGGGCAGGGCAGTTGAGGTTGCCGGATGTTTCAAGATGATCGCTGTGTTGTGGTCACGGTCATGGCGCGCGCTGCATTCTGGATACGTCCGTTGACGATCATTCGGCGTCAACAATTCGTTTTTCCAGCTACAGGCCGAACACAGGCGGCTGCTCGGGTGCCATCTATTGGCAAAAATGAGTGTCGTGCCGTAGCGTTTCGCCTTGTATTCCATCTGCGAGCAGAACATCCCAAGACCCACATCAGAAATAGCGCGAGCGAGTCGATCGTTAGCCAACATCCCCGTGACGTGCGGATCCTCGATCACTACCGCCTGGTTTTCGCGGCCGTGCCGGGTCGTGGACTTGTGAGTGAAACCCGCTCTGGCATTGGCAACACAGGCATGCAGCCTTACCAAGGTAAGAGCACGCTTCCGGCAATTATTCGCGACCCGGAGTTTCGTACCATTGGGCAGTTTCGACATGGACGCAAAACCTGCCGTTACTTTTGCCGCTTCGAGTTTACAGCTCAGTCGGCGGTCCTGGATTTTCAATCTGCGCAGCGCAGTTTTGAGTGGCTTTGGATCCTCAATGATTTCGCCACTGGACAGTGTTGCAGCGGACTTGATGCCAAAATCAATGCCATTGATGTTGTCAGCCGTTCGGTTACGGTAAAACCACATGTCCGATACATCCATATCAATCGCCACGAACCAGCGATCAGCGGTGCGCGAGACCGTGGCGACGTGAATCCTTCCGGCAAAGCACAACGCCTTGCTCAAGACGACTTCACCGATCTTGGGCAGCAGGAATATGCTGTCCGTGACACTGAACTTGTCGTTCGCCACATAGAAGCTGCCGCGGCAACGACCTTTTTTCATGAACTGCGACTCATGGGCCGGTTTACCGGACTTCACGTCAGCAAAGAAACGACCCCATGCATGTGCCAGATGCGTAAACGGTTGCGCATGGGCATCCCGGTAAATGGCAGCAAGCCACGGGAACTTTGGATGCTTGATGGCGTTGAGCTGAATGGCACCCAGTTAAGCCGCAGCGAGAACGAATCTCGGGTACATGCTTCGCTCCAAGGGAAAACACCCCATCAAGTCAGCACCAACCGTTTACCTACCATGGCCTCCCTCAACGTGCCCACGTGGAAATCCCATTGCCGCGGACTGTTCCAGGCACCGGCTGCGGCGTGAGCGAAGATTCGCCGTGGACGGGCTTTTCGCAGCCCTGCAAGAATCCGTGGTTCCTGGCGGGACACCGGCTGTGCTGCAAGGATCGATCATCGCGTCCGTTTCGATGCCCCATCGTCCTGGAGCCGAGGGTCGGCCCATACTCGATTCTGAAGCTCCGCAATCGGCACGGGTTTGCCAAACAAGTAGCCCTGGTACAGGTGACAGCCGTTGCGTTTGAGGAAGTCGTGCTGCAGTTCTGTCTCCACGCCTTCCGCGACGAGGAGTAGCCCCAAATTCTCGGCGATCCAAATGATGATCTGGACGATCACCGCCACGGTATCGCTGGGATCAATATCGGTGGTAATGTCGCGCACAAAACTCTGATCGATCTTGAGCTCGTCCACGGGTAAATGCCGAAGATAGGCCAGAGAGGATTGCCCGGTGCCGAAGTCATCAAGCGAAAAGCGTACCCCGGCACGGCGTAACGCCTGTATTTTGTTGACGCCATCCCCCGTGTGGTCCAGCATCTGGCTCTCGGTCAGTTCGAGCGTGAGCTTGCGGGGATCCACACCTGCCACTCCGAGAGCCTCCAGTACCTGGTCGACAAATTGCGGCTGTCGCAGCTCGCACGCGCTGATGTTGATGGACAGTCCTAAATGGCGGGTGCGGGAATCCGCATGCCAGACCTTGAGCTGAGCACAGACCTCTTGGAGCACCCATTGCCCTATCGGCACGATCAGGCCGGTATCTTCGGCAAGCGGAATAAAATCCATCGGCGAAACCAGGCCGCGCTCGGGATGTCGCCAGCGCAGCAGAACCTCAGCACCGACCATCTCCTGCTTCTCGTTGACCTGCGCCTGGTAGTAGAGAACCAGTTGCCGAAGTGGAAGCGCCTGGCGCAGATCGGCCTCGAGCGCCGCTCTCCCCTCTAACGCCACCTGCATGGTAGGGTCAAAGAACCGCAGGGCATTATGCTCCGTGGACTTGGCGACATACATCGCCGCGTCCGCTTGCTTCAGAAGATCCGTAATGCGGGTCTCATCACCGTGGAATACGGTAATACCCATGCTGGCAGAACTGTAATGTTCCCGGCCCTGGAGTTGATAGGGCTGATTGAGGGCCGCCAGCACTTTCTTGCCAATACTCTGAGTCTGGATGACTGCTTGCTGCGCATCGTCGCTGAGATCCACAAGCACAACAACGAACTCATCGCCACCCAAACGTGCCACGGTATCGCTGGGACGCACGCCCTCCAGGAGGCGCTTGGCAACCTCGATCAGCAGCAGGTCGCCGATATGGTGGCCCCGGGTGTCGTTGAGGGTCTTGAAGTTATCCAGATCGATGAACAGAAGCGCTCCGTAGGTCCTGTGGCGTGCACCGTAGGACTGTGCCTGCTGCAAACGGTCCCACAACAGGCTTCTGTTGGGAAGCTTCGTGAGCGGGTCAAAAAAAGCCAGCTTATGGATCTCTGCTTCGGCTTCTTTTCGGTGTGTGATGTCGGAAGAAACCCCCACATAATGGGTCACCTGCCCCTTGCCGTCGGTTACGGCAGTGATGGTCAGCCATTCCGGATAAACTTCGCCACTCTTGCGGCGGTTCCAGACCTCGCCCTGCCAGTATTTATCGCGGATGAGAGTTTCCCACAGATTACGATAGAACTCGGCATCCTGTCGCCCCGAGCGCAGCATCGCGGGTGTTTTGCCAATCAGCTCCTCAGCGCTATAGCCGGTCAAGCGCGTGAAGGCACGGTTAACCCGCAGAATACGGGTGTCCCGATCTGTAATGACGATGCCTTCCCCAGTCTCGAACGCTGTGGCGGCGATCTGAACCTCCTGCTCAGCTCGGCGACGTTCGCTAATATCCCGGGCCACGGCGATAAACACGCGTGCCGTGTCGGTCTGAATCTCGTTCACATAGAGTTCCAAGGGAAACTCGGTGCCGTTTTTGCGCACACCGACCACCTCACTCGCCCTTTTGAACAGGGCGGAATTCCCCGCTTCCCGATACTGCCGCAGCTGTGCGTCAAATTGACCGCGATCCGGCTCTGGCATCAGCAGGCGTACATTCTGGCCGATGACTTCGCCCTCTTCGTAACCAAACATCCGTGTGGCCGCCGGGTTAAAGAGGCTGATGATCCCATCTTCATGAATGGCGATGACGCCATCATTTATGCCACCCAGCACCGCACGGATATGTAATTCACTCTCGCGCAGGCGGGCAATGCCCATCTGGGTTTCATGTTCCGAGTCGACCAATTTGCGCGCTATGGGGGTAACCATCGCTCGCAACAGCAGTATCCCGATCAACAGCAGGACCGACAGCAGCGGTCCAATGATCCTAAGTTCACCGGTAACTGGTCCGTTCAGTTCCGCCTGGCTGACCATCAGCACCATGCCGAGGCCAAGATGGCCTATCGGGGCATAGGCCGCAACCACGTCTTGATGTAGGTAATTTCGCGCAAGAATCACGCCGGTCTTTCCCGCCAAAGCATATTTCATCGGTAACGCGCGACCGCGTAACGTACGTGCAAGACGGGCATACGCCTGACCGGAACCCTGCCCAGCGTGCCGGCCCACGCACTGCATCGCCTCTCCTAGGGGCGCACAGATGGCGAGAGTGGCGGTTCTGCCGATGGTTCGGAGGTGGACCAGGGCGCGGGCAAGTGACGGGGCGCCCGATTCGATCAGAATGCTTCCCAGGGGCCGCCCGTGACGGTCGATAATATTGGCATGCATGCGCAGAAGGAATTGCCCCTTCCACAGCAATATGACCGGTGTGGGGGCCTTCAGGGGAACCTGTAACTTCGGGGCTTGAAGGAAGTGACCGACGTGCGCGACTTCGTCACCCTGAGAGACACGGAAAGATATTGCTGTAAAACCATATGCGGCCAGAAAGGATTTGGCCCCCCTTTCCAAAAAAAGCCGGCTTGAGATCGTGCGTGGTGCTCTATCGAGCTGACGGAGTGCCGCGATCAAAGCGGGCCGGGTAGCGATAATGCGGGTATTGATAAGCGATTGGTCGACCTGGTCTTTGACCAGATCGACACGGTCCTGAAGGGATGCGGCAAGGCCCTGGGTGAGGAGGCGCTCTGCCTGGCGCCGCATGACGACAAAGACGGAAATACCGGTCGCTATCGTCAAAGCGACGAGCACTAACCCCCCGACGATGCTGATTGAGTTCTGCCGAAAGTATCGTCGCACCATCATGAAGTCGCGGGAAGCAGTCTTCCTCCTCATGATGCTTTGTATCCGCTTAAGCATGGGCGCACCATGTCCGGGTGAAACCATGAACCATGAGATGAATTAACCGATACCCATGGAACGTTTTCTCCCAGCACACGGCGCACGAGCGCCCAGCAATCGCAAGGCAACGCATCGCGCGGCGACTTCCAGTTCAAGTTTCTGTTTCATGCTTTCCTCCCTGCCTGTTGTCCGACGAGGACAAAACCAATCGCAGTTTCCTTTTAGACTTCTCTTTCTCTGGCAGGATGTTGGGCATCCTTGCGCCCTCCTGCAAAACTACGGCGCCGCACCCCTGAGCATAATAGTCGATGCGCCGCTTTTTCCGATAAACCGCGAAAGATATGATCTGTGTCCCGCCGGTACCGGACTACCTACCTCCCGGGCATCTGCCTGCTCCGTTGCGATGGTGGCTGAAACCTCCGACTTCGCCGCGATCGAACATACCCATGCTGGTTGCAGCCGTAATGATACCTAGCACCCCGCCCGCATCCTCAGTCTGTCACACGACGGCTATGCATCTCTTCGACCCAGTTCTTGAGCCGTTCCTGAAGAGCCTCTGAGAGCGTACGCAATTCACGGGATTTCTCCGCTATATTCTCATTCCGGCCAGCGATACGCAGATTCCCCAGTTCCCTGGCTAGGCAATGCAGTCGGTCATGCAAGGCGTGAACCTCCCGGAACGGTACAGTATCGGCAAAGCGTTCGCCTCCTTCCCCATCGAGCCACCTCCCCAGAACGCAGTGGCGTTCGGCTTCAGGATCCAGAAGATGTTCCGGCACGGGCGCTTCCGGGTCTTCCAGCCGCGCTAAGGTCTTCCGGGATCGTTCAGCATGGGATAGGGTCACCATGAGGAGTCCGTAATACTCAGGACGCCAGAGGCGGTTGGCGCAGGAAGTCCAGACGGGATCGCCGCGATAGGACGAGACCCAGTTGGGAATTATTTTCCCCGCCATCGGCTTCGCAATGACATAACCCTGGGCCCGTCGACAACCGAGTTGGAGCAGCAGATATCCGTGTTCCTGGCTTTCCACACCCTCTGCGATGACATCGAGGCCCAGCAATCGCGCCGAGGTGATGACGCCGGCAACAACGGCCGTATCCTTGGGGTTGTTCAGAATGTCGCTAACAAACCCGCGGTCTATCTTGACGGAATCGGCCGGCAGGGTTTGCAGATAGCTCAGCGGCGCATTGCCGGTTCCGAAATCATCCAAGGCTACCGTGACGCCCAGATTCCTGCATGCCGCCAGAACGTCTCGCGCAGCAGACAGATCCGCGATGGCCGTGGTTTCCGTCACCTCGATCTCCAGCATTTTCGCGGCAATAGGGTGACTGATCAGGATACTGTGCATCTCATCGACAAACTCCGGGGCAAGCAAATGATGCGTGCCGATGTTCACAGCCACCCGCAAGCAGAGACCTTGGTTCTGCCAGGCCACCACCTGGTCGAGGGCTTTCTCGATCACATAACGGCCGACGCGGCGCGACACCGGCCCATCCTCCAGGGCGTCGAGAAATTCTCCCGGTGCCAGCAGGCCGCGCTCTGGATGGTTCCATCGCAATAATGCCTCCGCGCCGATCACCGCTCCCGTTGGCATGTCGACCTGTGGCTGGTAAAGCAGGAAAAGTTCTTCGCGGAACACGGCGTTGCGCAGATCCCGGGTCACCCGGCTTTGCCATTTCGCCTCCTCCGTCATGGCAGTGGAATATACGGTCAATCTGTCTCCGCCCTTGTTCTTGGAGGCGTACATGGCGAGATCGGCATGTCGCAGCAGCGTTTCACCGTCACTGTCGTCCAGCGGATAGAGGGTAAACCCAAGGCTTGCTGACAGGTTGGAGAACCGGTGCTCCGATTTCAGGGGGCTTCTTACGGCCTCAAGGAGGCGATCGCAGAAGGTTTCCAGCTGGGAAATATTCTCGAGATCGTCCAGGAGCAAGCCGAACTCGTCTCCGCCCAGCCGCGCGAGGGTATCCCTTGGCCGGATCGTGCTCTGCATCCGGGCAACCACCTGTTGCAGTGCCAAGTCTCCGGCCGCATGGCCGTATCGGTCGTTGATGGCCTTGAACCCGTCGAGGTCCAGGATTCCGACCGCGAGCAGCCGCTCGCGACGCTGCGAACCCGAAAGAGCATGATTCATGCGGTCGTGGAAGAGCGTACGGTTCGGCAGTCCGCTCAGACTGTCCCTCAGGCTCTGATCGCGCAGACTCAGCGCCAAGTTGCCGAAATAGGAAAAAGCTTTGAACGGCCCAAAACCTATACGGCAGAAATAATTGACGGAGTCGGCCGCGAACACGCTTACCCCGATATATTCGGTGTCGGGGCTGCCGAAGGGGAAGAATCCGGCCTCTTGGGTTCCAATCGGCACAAGACTCTTGATCCATTCGGGCATTGCGGCATCGAGCATCCCCATCACGACCGGCTCGCCGCGGCGCAACGCCTGCCAGCACGGATCATCCGCCTGTCGGGGCAGGCAGACCAATGCCTGTTCGCGGTCTGCTCCCGCAATACAACTCAGGACGAGCGCGTCGGATCCGGCCTCGCGGCAGGCGCTCCAGGCAGCCAGCACGTGTGTCTCGTTAGCGACTAGCCCGTGGCACATCCGTCGCAACAGGCTGTCCCAGGTTCCGTGCGATCGTTCCGCGAGGATCGTGTCGATCAGCACTCGGTTTAGCGTAGTCCGCGTGCACTCGTCCTCATGTTGACCCAACGCGTAGCCCTGCAAATGCAGGCTCAGATCGGCATAGACGATTTTCGACAGCACTCGGCGGAGCCTGGGACGGTCCACAGGCGCGATGTCAGGAGAGTCCGTCAGGGCTTCCATGGACTCCCAGTACCGTGCGTAGGCACCGGTGATCCAGGCTGGCGAGATACCAAGACGGTGATGGTTTCGGCCCACGCGCTGCAAGTCTTCCTGATAGGATGCGTCGAACCGTTCGGTCAACAAGCGCTGCAGATGGTGGGTCTGCTTCTTCAGCAACTCGGCGAGCTTCTTTGCGCCGAGGTTGTGCAGCACCGTCGCAGTTTCGGCGTGCCCGAAAAGGTATTTATAGAAGGCTTCCGAGAAACCTTCCGGATCGTGCAACAGGATGCGCAGGTATCGACCGAGAAAATCGAAATCATCCGTTTCCAGATCGAGAAAGCGCAATATCGATTGGGAAGTGGACATGAGCCGTTCTTCCTGAAGGATTCTTAAATGCCGATGATTTCAATGCAAATCCTATGCCAACACAATGAAAATTAGCCGCTGACACGGCGTGGGAACCAGGCAAGTCGATGGTGTGCATGGCGAAATACTACTTTGTAGCATTATCCATAACAAAACTCGCAGTCTTGCCACGTCGCACACACCCGGTAGCTTCGGGATCATGCGATCGTTCCTATTCCTGCTGATTCATTGGCTGACTACCCTATCCAAGCAGCAGCTCCTGGTGATAAGTCGCACTCGACGCCGGGCACCGGCATTATTCACCAATCGATAATATAATGGCACCCAGTTAAACCGCAGCGAGTTGGAGTTTGTGGCGTAATAGCTTGAATGTAAATAAGAAGGTTGGCACGAAGTGGTAGGATGATGGTGTCAAACAAACACCTACCCACCAGCCCGGAGGCCAACCTTCATAGCGATCAAGTCTCGAAGTTCAGACGGCGCGGTGCAGAACGCTGTCTCGCAGGTCGATTCGATGCATTTCTTCAATTTGCTGACGAGCCCGGAGCTGCCTGATGAGCTCGGGACTTTGCTGCCCGAGTGCCGCGAGCGCAGATACCCGCCGGCCGTGGCGCTGGCAATGTTCCTGGGGCAGGTATCGAGTGCGGACGGCTCGTGTCAGAACGCGGTGAATGAGGCGGTGGTCAGCCGTCTGCTGAGCGGCCCTCAGGTCCAGAGCACGACCACCGGCGCGTACCGCATGACGCGAGAGCGTCTGCCGCAAGAGATGGTGCGGGGGGTTGGCGCGCTGTGTGGCAGCAGCGCTCGATGCGCACACCCCGGCGCGTGGCGCTGGCGCGGTCGGCCTGTGAAATGGGTCGACGACTCTGCGACGCTGATGGCGGACACGGTACAGAACCAGAAAGCGTTTCCGCAGCACAGCCAGCAGGAGCGGGGAGCCGGCTTTTCGATCGCGCGGCTGGTCGGGGGACCCCCCCGGACCACGGAGCGCTGCTCGATGTGGCGATGGACCCGTACAAAGGCAAGGGAACGGGTGAGCATGGTCTGTTCCAGCCCCTGAAGGAGAACCTCACCCGAGGCGATGCGATGGTGGCCGACAGCTACTACGCGAGCTACCCCCTCATCGCCGATCTGCTCTGCCACGGCGTGGACTTCGTCTTCGAGCAGCACGGGGGGCGTAGGACCGACTTTCGCACCGGGGAGAAGCTCGGATGAGTACGCAGGGGTACGAGCAAAGTACACTGTACACGTGGCGCCTGAAGCTACGTCAGACAACAGGAGCTCCCGTGCCGAAACCCGGCAAGACAATAAAGCAGTGGTCCTCGGCCGAGAAGTTCGCCGTGGTGCTCGAAACCGCCCCGTTGAATGCCACGGAGCTTGCC
>JAJYDT010000063.1 GCA_021777335.1 Pseudomonadota bacterium
TGGTCACAGCGATCGGCATGCCCCTGATGCCTAGCGGCGGATCCTTCACCGACGGATCATCCATCGGCTTGCGAAAACGGTCGGGTTCATGGTTCGGCACACACCCGAAATTGCCATCAAAACGGGTTGGCCATCCCGGTGGTCATGGTGCACCGGGCAACGCGGCCTGTCGACGTCGAGCGCCGCATGGTTGACACCGATGCGGTAGGGGGCGAGGAACGGTTCGGGCTTACCGGCGAGCATGCGGCGAGGATCACGGTCAGGTTTTTTGCCCTGATTGGTTGCCGATATGCGGCCTCACCCTCGCCTGCTGTTCGGGGCAGCTCAATTCCCGAAACCGGAAGCGAACCGGCGTCCGTCAACCTGGGTGGTAAGCCGGATCGCCCCACGCGACACCCAGAAACACACCCATTTACCCCCATTCAGGAGGTGTGGCGCAGGCAGTTACCCGGCTCGTGCGGCGAATGGCAGCCACATTCACCGCATCGTGTGCAGCGAATAGTTTGCGCATGCGGGGAATCCCGCCCATAATCTCCGCATGAACAGCGGCGATTACAAATACATCTGGCAGGCCACCGACTGGCCGAGCTGGCGTTTCGATCTGGCGGCACTGGCTGGCCCAATGGCAAAGGTCAGCCGCGCTCAGGGGCTCTTGATGGGGCGCTTGGCTGACGTGGGCATGGCGCTGCGCGACCAAGCGAGCCTCGCAGCGCTCACTGAGGACGTGGTCAAGACCAGCGAGATCGAGGGTGAGCAGCTCAACGTCGAATCCGTGCGATCCAGCATCGCCCGCAGGCTGGGCGTGGACATCGGTGCCCTGGCCCCGGTGGATCGGCACGTCGAAGGCGTGGTCGAGATGGTGCCGATGCCACCGCCCACTGCCATGCGCCAGTGTCGCGGGAGCGACTATTCGGCTGGCATGCCGCGCTGTTTCCCACCGGCTACTCCGGTCTTTCCAGGATCAAGGTCGGCGGCTGGCGCGACGATGCCAGTGGCCCGATGCAGGTAATGTCTGGCCCCATCGGCCGCCAGCGCGTGCATTTCGAGGCGCCGCCCGCCGATCGCCTTGAGGCCGAAACCAGCCGATTCCTCGACTGGATGAATGGCGCATCGAACGAACCACCGCTGCTCAAGGCCGGTGTCGGCCATCTGTGGTTCGTCACCTTGCACCCGTTCGACGACAGCAATGGTCGTATCGCTCGAGCCATCGGCGATCTGCTTCTGGCGCGTGCTGATGGCGGTCCGCAGCGTTTCTACAGTTTGTCGGCGCAGATCCAGCGCGAACGCAAGGCCTACTATGACATCCTGGAGCGGACGCAGAAGCGGTCGATGGACGTCACCGAGTGGCTCGCCTGGTTCCTCGATACCCTTCATCGCGCCGTCGACCAGGCACAGCACACGCGCGACGCCGTGCTGACCAGGGCGCACTTCTGGCAGCGCTGGGCGACGATGCCATTGAACGAACGACAGATGACGCTACTCAATCGGCTGCTCGATGGCTTCGAAGGCAAGCTCACCACCAGCAAGTGGGCGGCCATTGCCAAGTGCTCGCCGGACACGGCCCTGCGCGACATCAACGATCTGCTTGCGCGAGGCGTGCTGCGGAAGTCGGATGCGGGTGGGCGCAGCACCCGCTACGAGCTGGACGATCTGGCGGAGTAGCGTCGTTTCCTGGAATTGCCTTGGCTCGCGGGCGGAACAGTGCCTTCATGGACTCCTGACAACGCATTCGGAAGGAAGCCAAGAGGAGGGTCGTCCCCCCCCTGCGCTGCACGCTCCCGTCGCGGACCGATCTGCTGCTGTTGCTCGATGCCTCCGATCACAATCCCCCCGGCGGTTCAGCCTGTGAAGTGCCTTCGTTTTTCAGTCAGTGGGTGCCACATCTGGATGTGCCGCATTGCCGATCGGTCGAGGCAGCGTACGTGCGAGGGACACTGCCTGTATTGAACCTACCGGTTACGTGACCGAAGGTGCCGGATGAGACGGGTGCGCGCGCGGGACGGAGGCGCGGTCGCAGAAGAGCGTAGCGGCAGGCGTACGCGTTGGTACGGGCTGCTCCGGACCCTCTTCTTCACGCTCCGGTCGACCACCGTTGCTGCATGGGGTCACCAAGCGCGCCACCATGGGGTCCGCAGACTTCCCTGAGCCCGGTTTTTTGACGGGGACACATGCCTCCAAAAAGCCGGCGGCCGCGACCCATCAATACCATTCCACAAATGCGAATAAGACGCATTGACGTTTAATGGACGTCTTTGTTAGTATCACAAATAAGAATCATTACTAATCACAATGCAGGCGGGCCCAGATGTGCCACCTGCTGGATCAGGGAGCATCCTCATGAAACGACTCCGGGCGACCTGCCTGCTGGTCGGTGCTCTGGTTGTGGCACAGGTAGCCATGGCCGATGCGCCCCGCACGGTAGCAATCACGATCACTCATCAGCGGTTTTCCCCCGACGAGCTCCCGCTCCCGCCGGGCGTCCAGGTCAAGCTTTTGATCCGCAATGCGGACAACCTGCCGGCAGAGTTCGAGAGCAATGATCTGTCGCGGGAGGTGATCGTGCCAGCTCATGGTCGGGTGACCATCTATATCGGTCCGCTCTCCGCGGGCCGCTACCGGTTTTTCAATGACTTCAATCATGCGGCCCAGGGCTGGGTGACGGTAGGAGATCCCGCGCACGCGGGCGGGAACTGACGGATGCTCGCTACTGCCATCATTGTGTTCCGGGAGGTACTGGAAGCCGCGCTCGTGATCGCCATCGTGCTGGGTGCAAGCAAGGGCGTCGCGGGTCGTGGCCGCTGGGTCCTGGGTGGGATCCTGCTCGGGATCGCCGGCGCAGCCACGGTGGCGCTGTTTGCTTCACGCATCGCGGCCGCTTATTCCGGTACCGGCCAGGCACTGCTGGATGCGGCCATCCTGTTGGTTGCAGTGGTGATGCTGGGTTGGCAAAACATCTGGATGCAGACGCACGGGCGCCAGCTTGCGGCGGAAATCCGCGAACTCGGTGCAGCCGTACGGGCAGGCAAAAAGACCCTGGCGGCGCTGCTCGTTGTAACGTTCACCGCAGTACTGCGCGAAGGCTCGGAAGTGGTGCTCTTTCTCTGGGCCATTGCGGCGAACGGCGGACACCGGTTGGGGATGGTCATTGGCGGGCTGTCCGGTCTTGTCGCCGGAGGGATCGTGGGTGCCTTGCTCTATCGCAGCCTGCTCTTTATCCCGATCCGGTATTTTTTCCAGGTCACGAGCGCGCTCATCCTGCTGCTGTCCTCCGGACTCGCCGCTCAGGCTGCAGCCTTCCTCAATCAGGCGGGGCTCCTGCCAGCGCTTGGCAACCGGCTCTGGGATACCTCCCGCATCCTGCGTCAAAGCAGCACCGTGGGCCAGCTGCTGCATATCCTCGTCGGCTATGTCGCGCAGCCCTCAGGCATCGAGATCGTGTTTTACCTCGCAAGCTTGATCACGACCTTCCTGTTGATGCGCTTGACCGCGCGCCGTGCTGCCGTCTCCGAATAATCGGTATTGAGGATGCCAAACCCCATGAGCACCTGCACCCGCCGTTTCGTCAAATGGCTTTTACCCCCTGCGCTTGCGGGCGTGCTGCTGATGCTGACGGGCCCAGCCGGGCGTGCGGACGATTTCATCGTGTACTCGCCCTACGTGACCCAGGGGCAGTCGGAGATCGAGTTCCGGGGCTTTGACGAGCTGGACCGGAATCCGGCGATCAACGGGAAAAACGCCTACGAAATCTCCGTGGCCCATGCCTTTACGGGTTGGTGGAATACGGAATTTTATCTGGGTGAATACCAGCGTCTGCCGGGCCAAAACCAGCAGTTCATCGGCAACGAGTTCGAGAACGTGTTCCAGCTGACGCCCGAGGGTAAATATTGGGCCGATGCCGGGTTCCTGTTGTCATACGAATACCATAGCCAGAACGGCGTGCCGAATGCGCTCGAATTCGGTCCCCTGCTGGAAAAACATGCCGGCCGGTTCGATCATCGCGTGAACCTGATCTGGGAGAAGGAGATCGGCCCAGGGGCAAACGGCCAGTATGAATTCCGCGCCGCCTACAGCCTTAGTTACCGCATTGTTCAAACCTTCGCGCCGGGTTTGGAGGCCTATATCCGTCCCGGTGACCAGAGTTATCAGATTGGTCCCGTCTTCTACGGCGAGCTGGCCTCCCACCGCGGGAACGAGCTCGAATACAGCGCCGGTGTCGTGTTTGGCATCAATCCGGATGCCCCGAGCCACACACTGCTGGCGCGCCTGGAGTATGAATTTTACTGATGCCTGGGCACTTGGCTTGCCCGCTTCTGTCGACCCAACGGCGGCTGGCAAGGTGCGCAATTAAGGTGGAAGCGCTCGCCTCGCTCATTTTGCCCTTGGTCGCCAAGGCGATTGCATCCATACCCTGTTGATCCGGCACTGTAATCGCCTCGCGCTCCAAGCTTTCCATCCCCTTGCGGAATTAGGGACACGCGATAAGGGGTCCTGTCTTGGCCAGGATTGAACCCGGCGGCGTCCAACCCGCTTCCCCCGTCATTCGGCGCAGAACCTGTCTGCAGGCGGAAACCACCCGGACCCTTGATGAGAACGAATGCTCGTTCTAATCTTAATGTATGCCAAGCGCTGCCAAAATCATGGTTGCGGATCTGCCCTCCCCCCGCGAGCAGGTGCTCCGCACGGCGTTGCGTCTCTTCACCGAGCAGGGTTACTTTAATACGTCGGTGCACGATATCGCCCGCATGGCGCAGGTCAGCATCGGCTCCATCTACCATCATTTCAAGGACAAGGAAGGCATCGCCAAGGCCTTGTTCGAACAGCTCGTGACACGCATGGGCGCGGCCTTCGACGCCATCGAAGACGCGCACAAGACCGCCCACGACCGATGCCATGCGGTGGTGGAACTGCTCTTCCGGATGACGGAAGCGGAGCCAGCGGTGATGGCCTACATGCTGCACGCCCAACATCAGGAATTCATGCCGGGGGAACTGCCGGTCTGTTCGTCGCGTCCATTCACCCAGATGCGCGCGATGGCCACGGCCGGCATGGACACCGGCGAGATGAGACGCATGGATCCACTGGTGGCCGCCACCTGCCTGTTCGGAGGACCCATCCGGATGATTTCGTTGCGTCTGGACGGAATTCTGAAAAACCCGTTACCACAGTATCTCGATGAGGTGTGGTCTGCGTCCTGGCGCTCGGTCACCGCCTGAGGCGCCCTTTTTTTTGACCGTGACTAGAACGAACATTCGTTCTAACAGGAGGCCTCATGAAATCCATGGCAATCGTGGTGCGCGACGATGCGTATGACAAAATCCTGACCCCGCTCGCGTTCGCATATCTGCAGGCGGCTGAAGGGACCCAGGTGGACATGCTGTTTGTGAACTGGGCGGTGAAAGCGCTCACCGAGAAGGGTGCGCATGCGCTCAAGGTGGACGGGCAGCACGCCGGCCAGGATGCCTGGGTACGGCAACAAGTGGCCAAAGCCGGGCTGCCGCCCGATGTCTACGACATCATCAAGGCCCTGAAGAGCACCGGCCATGTGCATCTGTACGCCTGTAGCCTCGCATCGGCGATCTTCGGCGTAGACAAGGACAACCTCATTCCCGAGGCCGAGGACATCGTCGGTGCTTCGTGGTTTCTGAACGAGAAGGCCTCGAAGGCCGAGCACTACCAGTACTTTTGAAGGAGGCGGCCATGACACGGATCAAATCCGATCAGACGCTGGACACCTCGGGCAAGTGTTGTCCGATGCCCATGGTGGAAACCAACCAGGCGATCAAAGGGATGAAGGCCGGCGAGGTACTGGAGATCAT
Organism: Pseudomonadota bacterium; assembly: GCA_021777335.1. Lineage (GTDB taxonomy): Bacteria > Pseudomonadota > Gammaproteobacteria > Acidiferrobacterales > Acidiferrobacteraceae > JAJYDT01. The sequence continues at coordinate 5,817 of JAJYDT010000063.1, forward strand.
CGCCACCGATCCGGCCACGAAAATGGATATTCCTTCCTGGTGTCAGCGCACCGGCAACACGCTGATCGAACACCACGAGGACGGCGGTACCCTGCGTTACTATGTGTGCAAACGTGACTGAAGCCTCCGACCTTTGCGGCGGCTGCGTGTACTATCCGCCCAATCTTCCGCGGCTGGCTTATAGCGCGGAGGATTGGGCGCTGTTGCAGCGCCTCACCTGTTCATTCGAGTACGCACCCGGTAGCCCTGACTGCGTTCAAGTGCGCAAAAACAGCTGCTCGTTGCTGGATCTCAAAAAAATGCAGCCCAGTGTAACGAAACCGCGCTGAGCAGCCGACTCTGCCTGCGCCTGTCTCCCTTAAGCGCGTTCGTGGAAACATTTGACGCCCGCTGGCATGTAACCTTTTCGCACCCAATACCTTCCGAATCTAGACACCACAGTCACGCTGGACTGAAACAACACGCCCCATCAGGCCCCATGCCTGAACGAAGCCACTGTGCCCTCATCCCCTGCCGAGGATGGGGCGTGTGGTATACGCCGAGCCAGGGCGCAGCGGGCGACTGGGCTAGCCGCGATGGAGTATGCGCAGAGAACGGATCAGAAAGCGGCGGGGTGGTTGTCCTGTTCATCACAGAAATTGTTGGCGTACTTGACAACGTCATTCCATGTTGGCATAATAGCCAACGTGAAAGCCGTGCTGATCATCCGTTTCAAGGATGTCGCCCCTAATGGCGGATTGATCGAGATGGTGGTTTGGCGACTGCCTGAGCCCCTGCCGCCGTGCACCCACCTCTTCAAGTACCGCCTGGTCTACGGGGTGCATGGGGCGCGGATCATCGGTTTCGACAACGAGCAGGGCAAGGGTGATCACCGCCATATCGAAGGCCGGGAACAGTCCTACGTCTTCGCAGGGATTGATCGCCTGATCGAAGACTTCATTGCGGAGGTGGAACGATGGAAAAGCGCACGTTGACCGTCACGGTGCATCCGGACTGGCGGGGCGCGTTACGAACGGTAGCCCGCGCCACCCAGAGCAGCCGCTACCAGGGCGAACGATTGAATTTCGAGACGCCGGAGGCGTTTTTCGGCCACCTGACCGCACGGCGGTGGGCGCTGGTGCATGCGCTGCTGGGCGCGGGCGAGATCCCGGTTCGAGAGGTCGCTCGGCGGGTCGGGCGGGATGTGAAGCGGGTGCACGAAGATGTGGCCGTCCTCGCAGAACTTGGGCTTGTTGAGCGCACCACGCGCGGCGGCGTGGTCTGCCCCTTCGTGGACATCCATGTCGATATGCATCTGCGTGAGGCGGTGTGACGGCGCTCCGGAAAGCAACGGTTATTGCGTCAAACAGATCCCGCCCCGCTTATGTTATGGTCGTGTACCGACTGATGTGCAAATTCTTCGACCGCTGAGCGGTTGCATATTCCGGCCCATGCCGGACACCATTCCGGTGTGATGCCGGACACTTTGGTCGTCTTTGCGGAATGCGGTCCGGCATGTCCGGAATGATCCGCCAGTCCACCCCCATGACGTCTCGACGCAAGCCCCCATAACCGCCCCGCTTCGCCCCTTTTGGGTCAATCTCTGGAAGGAGGAAGGTCGGTGGCACCGAAGAGACTTGATGTCATGCGTCAGATCAAAACCATTTTGCGGTTGCATTTTGCAGAGGGCGTCGGCAGCTGGCCGTGCGGGCAAGAGTGCCGTGGCCGACTGTCTGCGGCGCGCCAAGGCCGCCGGCTTGAGCGACTGGGCCGCGATCGAATCGCTCGATGAAGCGGCCCTCGGAGCGAGGCTCTATCCGGGCGCCACCCAGACCGCGGGGCGTGCACCGCGCCTTGGTCTGCATCCCGCTTGAAAAACGACGGGCTTGGCCCGACACAAATCCCAACAGGTACGAGGTCACGCAAGATCGAAGCGATCGAGGTTCATCACCTTGTTCCAAGCCGCGACAAAGTCATGGACAAACTGCTCCTGCGCGTCCGCGCTTCCGTAGACTTCGGCCAGGCCCCTGAGCTGGGAGTTCGAACCAAAGATGAGATCAACACGGGTGCCGGTCCACCGGCGTTTACCCGTTGCCCGGTCGATCCCTGCAAACACTCCTTCTCCCGTCGCCACCGGCTCCCAGCGTGTACGCATGTCCAGCAGATTGACGAAGAAATCGTTGGTCAGTGAGCCGGGGCGCGTGGTGAAGACGCCGTGCCCGGACGGTCCGACGTTGGTATTCATGGCGCGCATGCCACCGACCAGCACCGTCATCTCGGGCGCGGTGAGCGTGAGCAACTGCGCGCGATCGAGCAGCAGTTCCTCGGCTGAAACGACATATTGAGCCTTCTGGTAGTTGCGGAAGCCGTCCGCGACCGGTTCGAGCACAGCGAACGAATCCACATCGGTCTGCGCCTGCGAGGCATTCATGCGGCCCGGCGTGAAGGGTACCCTCACAGCATGGCCCGCTTTCTTTGCAGCCTCTTCAACCCCCGCGCAGCCTGCCAGCACGATGAGGTCGGCCATCGAGACCTTCTTGCCGCCGGCGTTGAACGCGCTCTGGATGCCTCCGAGCGTTGCAAGCACCCTCGCCAGCTGCTCCGGCTGGTTGGCTTCCCAGTCCTTCTGTGGCGCAAGGCGGATACGCGCACCGTTGGCACCGCCGCGCTTGTCGGAGCCGCGGAAGGTGGAGGCCGAGGCCCATGCGGTCGAGACCAGCTCCGACACGCTCAGCCCGGCCGCCAGCACTTTGGCCTTGAGGGCAGCGATGTCTGCTTCGCCGATCAATGGGTGATCAACGGCCGGAATCGGGTCTTGCCAGACCAGGGCTTCCTTGGGCACTTCAGGGCCGAGATAGCGTGACTTCGGGCCCATGTCGCGGTGGGTGAGCTTGAACCAGGCGCGTGCAAAGGCATCAGCGAATTCTTCCGGATTCTGGTGGAAGTGGCGCGCGATCTTCTCATAGGCCGGGTCCATGCGCATCGCCATGTCTGCCTCGGTCATGATGATCGGCACCTTTTTCGAGGCATCGTGCGCGGCGGGTGCCATATTGCTGTCGGTCGCCTGTTTCGGCGTCCACTGATGCGCACCCGCCGGGCTCTTGGACAACACCCAGTCGTAGCCAAACAGCACATCGAAATAGCTCATGTCCCACTGGGTCGGGGTTGGCGTCCACGAGCCTTCCAGGCCGCTGCCAATCTGGTCGCCCCCTTTGCCTGATTTATAACTCGACGTCCAGCCCAGGCCCATTTGGTCGATCGGCGCCGCTTCCGGCTCCGGGCCCACGTGCGTGGCGGGACCTGCGCCATGGCATTTGCCGAAGGTGTGGCCGCCGCAGGTGAGCGCCACGGTTTCGTAGTCGTTCATCGCCATGCGCGCGAAGGTCTCGCGCACCAGACGACCGGATTCGAGCGTATCGGGTTGACCACCGGGCCCTTCCGGATTGACGTAAATCAGGCCCATCTGCACGGCAGCGAGCGGGTTCTCGAGGTCGCGTTTTCCGGAAAAGCGGGTCTTGTCGTCCAGCCATTTCTGCTCGTTGCCCCAGTAGACGTCGAGCTCAGGCGACCAGATGTCCTCGCGCCCGCCGGCGAAACCGAACGTCTTGAAGCCCATCGACTCCAGGGCAACGTTACCCGTGAGAACGATGAGATCGGCCCAGGAGATCTTCCTGCCGTACTTCTGCTTGATCGGCCACAACAGTCGGCGCGCCTTGTCGAGATTGACGTTGTCGGGCCAGCTGTTGACCGGGGCAAAACGCTGGTTGGCGTGCCCTGCGCCGCCACGACCGTCGCCGGTACGGTAGGTTCCTGCACTGTGCCACGCCATGCGAATGAAGAACGGACCGTAGTGACCATAATCTGCCGGCCACCAGTCCTGGGAATCGGTCATCAGCGCGCGAAGATCCTTTTTCAGCGCTTCGTAGTCGAGGGTCTTGAATTCCTCAGCGTAGTTGAAGTCCGGATCCATTGGGCTGGACTCAGGGGTATGCTGGTGCAGGATTTCGAGGCGAAGCTGGTTCGGCCACCAATCATGGTTTGACATACCGCTACCGGCTTTGTGCACAAACGGGCATTTCGTTTCGGTTGACATGTGTTCTCTCCTTTGGCTGTGTGAAGCTGACTACACAATTCTGTCCAGGTTTTAAGGTCTTGCCGTTCTTGGATGGCCCGGCGCAGTGTCAGTTGAGATATCGTCGGTCACGAAGAACCTGCGGTCGGCGACGGCACCCTTGACGTGCACCACGCGCTCGCGGTTGCAGCGCACCCTCGTTTCCATCCGCTGGTGATCGGACATCAAGGCCGGTCTGCGCGCGCCGAAGGCAGGAATATGCGGGTCGTCCCCCACCGCGGGGATCATTACAGGGCACCTGCTCATGCCTCTGTCTCCTGCAGGTCACATTTCCAGTCATGCTGAACCTGCTGTGGACGGGTTCGTAGCCGACTCATGCGAGCAGGCTGCGAAGCATCCATGCG
>JAJYDT010000064.1 GCA_021777335.1 Pseudomonadota bacterium
TTCGGTAAAGTCGATGAGGAGCGAGTTCAGCAGACAGCCGATGACGAGCGTGCAGAGCAGCCCGCGTGCCAGCATCCGGGCACGCCGGGGGAGGCTGCGCGCGGCGCGCCACTGAATGGTGAAAAGTGCGATCAGCGCGACGAGACCCGGCAGCCCGGTCTCGATCATCACGAGCAGGAACTGGTTGTGCGGATTGCGGGTCGTCTCCATGTGAAAGCGCGCTGCCTCGTGCGCATAGGCGCCGACAAAGCCCCCGGTGCCGACGCCGATCAGCGGGTGACGGCGAATGATACGCAGGCTGGTCTCATAGAAATCGAGGCGCAACCCGACCGGCGACTTGTGGGCACGATCGGGCCGCCAGCGCTCCACCTGTCGCACCGCCTGATCGACCCGCAGCCGGAACGACGGCCCCTCATGGTACGCGACGAACCCAAGCGTCACGAGCGCGAGGGTGGCGATGAGCGCGCCGCGCAAGCCGAAGCGGCCCACGAAGAGGTAGAGCGCGAGCATCATGAGGACGACATAACCCGTGCGTCCCTCGACAAAGAACAGGATGTCGATCACAGCGGCGGCTGCGAGCACGGCCCCGGCCACACGTCGCCACCGTGGCCCGCGTCTCACGGCATCCGACATCCACACAAAGGCCGCGAATGCCATGAGGATGCTCTGCGTGATGTGGTCCTTGAAGACTGAGGCGTCCCCCGGTACTGCCTTGAAAAGGGCCCCGTTATCCGGGAGCACACCCAGGGCGATGAGCCACGACAGCACGAGCGTGAGCGCAATCGCCCCGAGCAGCGCGCGCCGTGCGGCGCAGCGTACGCGGGTGTCGGCGAACGCCTGCGAAAGGGGTACGAGCAGCATCAGATCCAGGTATTTGCCCATCATGTTCCAGCGCGCAGCGAGCGTGCCGTGCCCGTAGAGCGTACCGATGGCGAGCACGGCGAGCAGGATAAGTGCGGCGCGCGCGACCGGATGAGCGAGCGCCTTGCGCCAGGCGCTTGTGACCCGGCCGCCCGAAAGCCACGCCAAGGCGAGCAGCGCGATCAGGACATTGGCTGCGGCGACCGACAGCGGGATTGCCGCACCGAGTGCGATCACCAGGACATTGACCAGACGTTGCCGGGATGCCTGTGTTCCGGTGCAGATGTCTTCTCCGGTCGGTGTAACCTGGGCCGGCGGCAAGGCTCCGCAGGTCATGAGCGCGTAAACTCGCCCGCGACCGCAGCGAGCGATGCGAGCACCCGGTCCGGGGCAAGGTCGACGAGACAGCGCGTGTGCCCAAGTGGGCAGACACGCTCAAAACAGGGGCTGCAGGAAAGCGAAAGCGTCAATACCCGGGCATTTTCGGCGAGTGGCGGGGTGTGTTCCGGATTCGATGACCCGAAGAGCGCGACCAGGGGACGCCTGACGGCCGCGGCAACATGCATGAGGCCGGAGTCGTTGGTGACTATCGCCGAGGTGAGACTGATGAGATCGACCACCTCCTCAAGCGTGGTTTTCCCGGTAAGATCGACACAGTCCGGGGCAAGGGCACGCACTGCGTGCGCCGCCTGGGTGTCCCCGCGTGCGCCGAAGAGCCATACCTGCCACCCGCGTGCATGCGCGGCTGTTGCGAGCGCGGCGAACGATGCGGCCGGCCAGCGTTTCGCGGGCCCGTATTCGGCGCCAGGACAGAGTCCGAGCACCGGCGCGCCGGGCCAGGGCAGGCCGAGCCGCGCGATCGCCCGGCCCGCACCCTCTGCCGACGGCAGAAGCGATGGGCAGGGCGCCTCGACGGGGTCGTTTGGCTCCAGTCCCAGCGCGGCATAGCGGTCTACCATGCGCGGCACCCTTTGCTCATCCAGCCGACGGCGGTCGTTCAGCAGCCCCGCGCGCCATTCCCCGGTGTAGCCCGTACGTCTGGGGATTCCGGCGAAAAATGGCAGAAGCGCCGATTTCCACGAGTTCGGCAGCACGATCGACCAGTGATAACCCCGGTCGCGCAGCGTGCGTGCGAGCACTCTTCGGGTCCGAAGCCCGAAACGGCCGTGGGGGATCGCCAGGGGCCAGGTGGTCTGCACCTCGGGCATCCGGTGCGCAAGTCCCAGCACCTGAGGGTTTGCCACGAGGTCGATCGTCGCCCCGCGTGCATGGAGGAGCTTGAACAGGCTTTGCGCCATCACCAGATCTCCTACCCAGGACGGACCGACGACGAGCACCTTCAATCGCGGCCTGCCGTCTTCCCTACGAGGTTGCGCGGCGGGGGGTGTCTGCACGCAGGATGTAGACCGCGCCGCAATAGGGGCAGCGTTCCTCCCCGCTGTCTTCAATCGGGAGGTATACGCGCGGATGCGAGTTCCACTGGGTCATGCCCGTCATCGGGCAATGCAGCGGAAGGTCGGCGCGGGTGATCTCGTAGCGGTTCTGGGCGTTGGCCGGGATCTCTTTTGCCATGGTCTCAACCGTGTCTCTTCGTGCGTGTGGCTGCCGCCGAGGTGACCGGGGTGAGCCAGCCGGCCGGGGCCGCTTTGCGCGCATGGACCAGATCGAAGTACAGCGTCTGCAGGCGCGCGGTCAGCGGACCCCGCTCACCGTCGCCGATGACGCGCCCGTCGAGTTCGCGGATCGGTGTCACCTCCGCCGCCGTGCCGGTGAAGAACGCCTCGTCGGCAATATAGATCTCGTCGCGGGTCAGGCGTTTCTCGCGTACCACGACGCCGAGTTCCGAGGCAAGCGAGAGAATGGTGTCGCGGGTGATCCCCTCGAGCGCCGAGGTGAGTTCCGGGGTGTACAGGATGCCATCGCGGACGATGAACACGTTCTCGCCGCTGCCTTCCGCGACGTAGCCCTCGGTGTCGAGCAGAAGCGCCTCATCGCAACCGGCGGCGCGGGCCTCGTGCAGCGCCAGCATTGAATTCAGATAGGCGCCGGTAACCTTGGCCTTGCACATGGTCACGTTGACGTGGTGCCGGCTGTAAGACGAGGTCTTGACGCGGATCCCGCGCTCGATCCCGTCGGCTCCCAGATACGCCGCCCATTCCCAGGCGGCGACGATCGCATGCACCTTGAGGTTGTCCGCGCGCAGACCCATGCCTTCGGATCCGTAGAAACAGAGCGGGCGCACATACGCGGACTTCAGTGCATTGCGTCCCACGGTCTCGCGGCAGGCACCCTCCAGATCGAGCGCGGAGTACGGCAGTTTCATGCCAAGGATGTGCGCCGATCCCCGGAGACGCTTGATGTGGTCCGCGAGACGGAAGAGCGCCGTGCCGTTGACGGTATCGTACGCGCGAATGCCCTCAAACACGGCGAGGCCGTAGTGGAGACTGTGGGTCAGCACATGGGTGTTGGCTTCCCGCCAGGGCACAAACTGGCCGTCATACCAGATGACGCCATCGCGATCCGCCATCGACATAAACCGCCTCCTGCAGGGGGACATGGGCCCGGCGGCACGCAGCCGGGCGTAAGAGACGTGCTATTTGACCATAAAACCCGGGTCTTCGCAGCATTCCAGCGACGGCGTCGCGAGGATGCGGAAGCGGCGCTGCTGACTCGCGCATCGGGTACGGCAGGGCGTCCGGGGCGAAGGTCAGGGCCGGTATGATAAAATCGGCGCCATGGAAGCGCTGCTCGATCCCGCGCTCGCGACCTACTGCGAGACGCATTCGGAGGTGCCGTCGCCGCTCTTGAGGGAACTCGAGCAGTACACGCGCGCGCACTTCAAGGATGCCGAGATGCTGATCGGTCCGGTGGAGGGTGCGCTGCTCGCGCTGCTCGTGCGTCTGCTTGCCGTGCGCCGGGTGCTGGAGATCGGGCTTTTCACCGGCTACTCGGCGCTCACCATGGCGGAGGCGCTGCCGCAGGACGGCGTACTTGTCTCCTGCGAGATCCGTCCTGACACCGCTGCGGTCGCGCAGCGGTTCTTCGACCGCAGTCCGCACGGGGGCAAGATCCACGTGCGTGTAGCGCCCGCGCTGGATACGCTCGAGGGCCTGCGCGATGACGCCGCGTTTGATCTCGCCTTTCTGGACGCGGACAAGGAGAATTACGGACCGTATTACGAGCGCCTGCGCACGCTCGTGCGCCCGGGCGGACTCATCGTCGCGGATAACACGCTCTGGTCCGGGCGCGTGCTCTCGCCCAGGCACCCATCGGACCTTGCCATCAGCGCGTTCAACCGGCGCGTGCACGAGGACCCGGGGGTTGAGTGTGTCCTGCTGCCTGTGCGCGACGGCCTGACGCTGATCCGCAGGAAACCCTGAGTTCAGCGCTTCATCGAATCGAAGAATTCGGCGTTGTTCTTGGTCCCGCGCAACTTGTCCAGCAGGAACTCGGAGGCGTCGACATCGTCCATCGGGTGCAGAAGCTTGCGGAGGATCCAGAGCTTCTGAAGCTCGCCCGGGTCCATCAGCAGTTCCTCGCGCCGGGTACCCGAGCGGTTGATGTTGATCGCAGGATACACACGCTTCTCCGCGAGGCGCCGGTCGAGATGGATCTCCATATTGCCGGTGCCCTTGAACTCTTCGTAGATCACGTCATCCATCTTGGACCCGGTTTCTACGAGCGTGGTCGCGAGGATCGTGAGGCTGCCGCCTTCCTCGATGTTGCGCGCCGCGCCAAAGAACCGCTTCGGACGCTGCAGCGCGTTTGCGTCCACGCCGCCTGTCAGCACCTTGCCGGACGCCGGGACCACGGTGTTGTAGGCACGTGCGAGCCGGGTAATCGAGTCGAGCAGGATCACGACATCACGCTTGTGTTCGACCAGCCGCTTGGCCTTCTCGATCACCATCTCCGCCACCTGTACGTGGCGCGCCGCGGGCTCGTCGAAGGTCGAGGACACGACCTCACCCCGGACCGAGCGCAGCATCTCCGTCACCTCTTCCGGACGTTCGTCGATCAACAGGACGATCAGCACGCACTCGGGGTGGTTCGCGGTGATCGCATGTGCCATGTGCTGCAACATGACGGTCTTGCCGCTTTTTGGCGAAGAGACGATCAGGCCGCGCTGACCCTTGCCGATGGGTGCGATGAGATCAATGACGCGCGCGGTGAGATTTTCGGTTGCGCCGCTTTCGCGCTCGAGCTTCAGGCGGTTCAGCGGGTGCAGCGGCGTCAGGTTCTCGAAAAGGACCTTGTTTCTGGCCTCTTCGGGCGACTGGTAGTTGATGTTTTCGACCTTGAGCAGCGCGAAGTAGCGCTCGGATTCCTTGGGGGGCCGTATGTTCCCGGTGACGGTATCCCCTGTGCGCAGATTGAACCGGCGGATCTGGCTCGGGCTCACGTAGATGTCGTCGGGGCCCGCGAGGTAGGAGCTGTCTGCCGAGCGCAGGAAACCGAAGCCGTCCTGCAGGATTTCGACCACGCCCTCACCGACGATGTCCTCGCCCTTCTTTGCCTGGGCCTTGAGGATGGCGAAGATGAGGTCCTGTTTGCGAAGGCGGCTACCGCCTTCGAGATCGAGAGCTGCCGCCATGTCGACAAGTTCGGTGGCTGGTTTCCGCTTGAGTTCTGAAAGGTTCATGTTGGTTACGAAGAGCACACGGTTGGTGTTATTGGGAACCCAGGCGTGACGACGGGTTGGACGGGTTAGGGAGCCTGGACTAGAAAACGGGGCTTTTACACTTATGAAGCACAGCCGATCATTTCGCTTAACTTAGCACTTGGCTTGACCGCCGTCCAGTGTCTTCTGGTTTTGGCTGCAGCAACGCTGCCGCTCCCCTAGATATTGCCGTCAATGAAGGCCGACAGCTGCGATTTCGACATCGCACCCACCTTGGTCGCCTCGACCTGGCCATTTTTGAACAGCATCAGCGTCGGGATGCCGCGGATGCCGTATTTCGGCGGCGTGCGCGGGTTCTCGTCGATGTTGAGTTTGGCGATACGGACACGCCCGGCATACTCGGTCGCGATCTGTTCGAGCACGGGGCCGATGATCTTGCACGGGCCGCACCACTCGGCCCAGTAATCCACCAGCACGGGACCCGACGCCTTGAGGACTTTTTCTTCAAAGGTATCATCGGTAATATATACTATGTCTTCAGCCATGACTCAGTCGTCCCTCTGCTTGCGTTGATAGAGACCGGGGGTCCTCACGGAGCCGGAAAGCGGGTTCAAAGCGGGCCGGAGCCGGTATTTTGAGCAAAACTATGCCTCACTTGCAAGCCCGGTGCCGTCTGGCATGCGGGCACCCCCCAGACCAGAACCGCTTGCCATGACCGATTGTTATCCGACAGGCACCCCCTTCACAAGCCTTTCCCTGATGCCAGAGGTACTGGCGGGCGTGCGCGCTGCCGGTTTTGAGCACTGCACGCCGATCCAGGCGGCAGCGCTGCCGCTCGCGCTCTCCGGACACGATGTGGCGGGCCAGGCGCAGACCGGGACCGGCAAGACCGCTGCGTTTCTGCTCGCGGTGTTCCAGCGGCTGCTCACGACCCCCCCGACCCGCGCGGGCGGACCGCGCGCCCTGATCCTCGCGCCGACCCGGGAGCTCGCGATCCAGATCCACCGCGACGCTGAGCTGCTCGGGGCCACGACCGGTCTGCGCATGGGGCTTGTGTACGGCGGCATCGGCTATGACACACAGCGACGCATGCTCGAGGAGGGTGTCGATGTGCTCATCGGTACGCCCGGACGTCTCATCGACTACCTGAAGCAGCGGGTCTTCGATCTGAAGGGTGTCCAGGTAATGGTGCTGGACGAGGCCGACCGCATGTTCGATCTTGGCTTTATCCGCGACATCCGGTTCCTGCTTCGGCGTATGCCGCCGCCCGCGGAGCGGCTCGGTCTGCTGTTCTCGGCGACACTCTCCTATCGTGTCATCGAGCTTGCCTACGAGCACATGAACAATCCGGAACTCATCCGCATCGAGCCGGAACGGGTGGCGGCGGACAATGTGCAGCAACTCGTATACTACACCGCAAACGAGGAAAAGCTGCCGCTGCTGGTTGCGCTGATGCGTGGCGGGGCACCTAAACGCGCGCTGGTGTTCATCAACACGAAAGGCGGCGCCGAACGGGTGCAGTCGTGGCTCGGCGCGAACGGGCTCACCGGGGCGGTGCTCTCTGGTGATGTCCCCCAGGCGCGGCGTCAGCAGCTGCTCGCGGAGTTCCAGGAGGGCCGTTTCCCGATCCTGGTCGCGACCGATGTCGCCGCCCGCGGTCTGCATATTCCCGCCGTGAGTCACGTGTTCAATTTCGATCTGCCGCAGGACGCCGAAGACTACGTGCACCGGATCGGGCGCACCGCGCGTGCAGGCGCGAGCGGCGAGGCCATCAGCTTCGCCTGCGAGGAGTACGCGTTCTCGCTTGCCGATATCGAGGCCTATATCGGGCACAAGATCCCGGTCGGGCGCATCACGGCGGATCTTTTGCCGGTGCTGAATCGCCCCGCCCGGGGCCCTTCGCGTGCACATGCCCCCGCAGGTGACCGCCCCAGGGCCCGCGCGCGCGGCGCCGGGCGCCCCCAGGGCCCGCGATCCCCGAGGGATACCCGCCCGCAAACCAGGCACCGCGAAACCCCGGTACCGACGCCAGCCTCGGCTCCCGCTCCCGCGCCCACCGCCGATGCGAGGCCGCCGCAGGCCGCGGAGCCCGCGGCGGTGCGCCGCAAGGCTCCGGAAAAGCCGGCGATCGGGTGAATCTGGACACCAGGAGGAGGATGCATGGCGAAAATCATTCAAAGTGACCGGTCCGAGGAACGGGAGCCGGGGCGGATCGCGCGCCGCCTCGCGGCTCTTGGCATCACACTGCAAAGCTGGCCGGCACCGCATGATGCGAAGGTCTCGGCGCTGCTTGCGAAACAGGATCTCTCGGCGGATGAGCGCGAGATCGTGCTCGCAAGTGTCGATGACCGGTTCGAGGATCTCAAACGCCATATGGGGTATATGGCGCGCGATCTGATCGTGATCCACGAAGACGTGCCGGGGCTGGGTGATCTGCTCCGCCGGTTCGATAGCGTCCACTACCATGAGGACGACGAGGTCCGCTATGTCCTCGAGGGCAGCGGCTACTTCGGTTTTGTCGAACCTGATGGCGGCCAGTTTCTGCTCGAGGTGGCTGCCGGTGACTACCTCAATGTGCCCGCGCGCACGGAGCACTGGTTTGAGATGAAGCAGTCGCGGCGGATCAAGGCAGTCCGCTATTTCACTGACACGACCGGCTGGGTGCCGGTGTACACGCAGCGCGTCCGCCAGTTCGCCTGATGCCCCTGCGCGGCATCGTCACGGATATCGAGGGCACGACCACCTCTCTTGTGTTTGTGAAAGATGTCCTTTTTCCGTACGCGCGCCGCGCCCTGCCCGGGTTCATCGAGGCGCACGGAGATGACACCGAGGTCCGCGCGCTCCTCGAGGAGGCGCGCGCGCTGGCAGGCCTTGAAGCCACGGCGCGCGATGCCGAGATCACCCGGATCCTGTGCACCTGGATCGACGAGGACCGCAAGATCGCGCCACTCAAATCGCTGCAGGGACTGATCTGGGCGCGGGGCTACGCCGAGGGGGCGTTCTTCGGGCACGTCTATGACGATGCGGTCATCGCCCTGCGTTCGTGGCACCAGGAGGGACTGCGCCTGTTCGTGTTTTCGTCGGGCTCGGTCGAGGCGCAGCAGCAGCTCTTCCGTTACAGCACACACGGTGACCTCACACCGCTCTTCAGCGGCTACTTCGACACACGCACGGGCGCAAAGCGCGAGGCCTCGGCCTATCGCTCGATAGCGGCCGTGGCCACGCTCGATCCGCGCTCGCTCCTGTTCCTGTCGGATACCGTCGAGGAACTCGATGCCGCCGCGAGCGCTGGTTTTCGCACCGTCCTCGTTGATCGCGCGGACAAGTCGCGGCGCACAGCGGCACATCCACGTGTTGTGCAGCTCACCGAGATCCGGCTGTGAGCGCGCCTGCCGATCCCCGTGCGGAACTCGCCGCGATCGCGCGCGATTTTCATGCGCGCGGATGGATGCCGGGCACCGCGGGCAATCTCAGCGCGCGTGTGGGTGACGCCTTCTGGGTCACTGCAAGCGGGCGGTCGAAGGGCCGGCTCACAGACGAGGACTTCGTGCTCGTGGGTCTCGATGGGCGTGTGCGCAGGGTCCTGTCCGGACGCAAGCCTTCGGCAGAGACCTCGCTCCATGCCACAGTCTACGGTCTTGATCGGGCCGCCGGCGCCTGTCTGCACGTCCACAGCGTCGCTGCCTGCGTGGTATCGGGCACGGTCAGGGGCCCGATCCTCAGACTGCCTGCGATTGAAATGATCAAGGCATTTGATGTCCAGGGTCAGAAACCTGTGGTTGACCTGCCGCTCTTTGAAAATCATGCCGATGTATCGCAGATCGCGTCCGATGTGCGTCGCGTGTTCGGCATGCACCCCCCGGCGCTGTCCGCATTCCTGGTCCGCGACCACGGTGCGACCGTCTGGGGCGCGGATATCGAGCAGGCCTACAACCGGGTGGAGGCGCTCGAGTTTCTGCTCGAGTACTTTGAGCGGTCACACTGAGTACAGTCACACCTTCGCCCGCAGCCAGGCCGGCTGGCAGCGCAGATTCCCTTTCCCGCACGGGACGGATTGGAAACCGCTCCGCATGAGCGCAGAATCGTGGTCAGCCCCCGCCTTCGCGCAGGACCCGTGCGCGTAATGGACCCGATCACCTCGCTGGTCTGGCGGGCCAGACTTTCGTGTGCCTGCTGTGATGGCCATTGCCGCAGCCGTCCAGGCTGCGCGTGCGGTTCGATCGTTTGTTCATAACCAAAGGGGGTCACAATGCACGATACGCGATGGGATCTGATGACCCGTGTCCTGCACTGGGGCCTCGCCCTGACGATCAGCGCTCAACTGCTTTCCGGCCTGCTTGTCAGCGATCCACAGACTCGGGCGTTTTTTTACTTTCATGAATGGGATGGTCTGATCGCCAGCGTCTTCATCGGCTTGACGTGGCTGTGGGTTTCTTCTGTCAACGACCTTGGGATATTGTTCCCCTGGAACCGCGCCGGCATGCAGGCAGTGCGTGCGGATATACGCGCGCTTTTCCATGGCACCTTACCGCCCGGAGGACGCAGTGTCGGTTTCGCCAGTTTTGGGCATGGCTTGGGGCTCCTGGCTGTCACCGGTATGGCGCTCACGGGCATCAGGATATTTTTTATCATCCCGGGGGGACATGGCGCTTCGGCCGCCTCGACCGATTTCGGTGCATTCACGCAAGAATCACAGCTGCACAGGACGATTTCCTACTTCGTCTGGGCTTACTGGATTGGCCATATCGGCTTCGCAATCCTCCACCAGCTCAAAGGGA
>JAJYDT010000065.1 GCA_021777335.1 Pseudomonadota bacterium
AATAAAAACCATTATATTATGGCCAAGACCATACATCTCGCGTCGGAACTCTGCCGCGTGCCGCGCATCGTCCCCATAGGCCTCAAGCGCGTAAGCGAGATAGCCATAAAGCCGGACGTTTTCGGTCATTAGGTGTGTCTGTAGCAACGAACGGAACTCGTTCAGGCGGTTAAGAGTATCCTTAAACTGATGGCGTGCGCCCAGTTTCTGGAGATCCTGAAGTTGCCGGATGAGGCGACGATGGTCCTGGCGCAGCAGTTCAATGAGGTCTCGATCATAGCTTATTGGACTGCGCTCATCTTGAGCGGATGGGTCACGGCGAAACAGGTGCAGCAGCGTCATAAATTATGCCTCCTGTGGAACAAGCCGACAACCTTAACCATAGTCAACGCCAGGAACCGGGGCGATGCTGGTCGTCTGCCTGAATGAGCCGTTCAGGGGTTCGAGGTGACTCATCGGACCGGTTTGCCACACCTTTTTGGCCTCCGCACTGAACCTTGTTCGGGCTTTAGCCTTTATGCTATCGTCCCCGCCTCGTAGGCGCGTAGCTCAGTGGTAGAGCACTACCTTGACATGGTAGTGGTCGGTGGTTCGATCCCACTCGCGCCTACCAGTTTTACGGCCCCTTCTATTGGCTCCCCCACACCAGCCCATGGCCATGTCAAGGAATACGAAATGCCCGTCGTAACCCTGCCGGACGGTAGCCGACGCACATATGAACGCCCATTAACAATGGGCGAGCTGGCCTTGGACATCGGACCCGGACTTGCCAAGGCAGCGCTTGCCGGGCGGTTCAACGGCCGTCTGGTCGATCTCTCCTATTCTGTCAACACAGACGGGGCCGTAGCGATCATTACTGAACGCGACCCTGAAGGGCTCGAGGTTATTCGTCACTCCGCAGCACATCTCCTTGCCCAGGCGGTGAAGGAACTGTTTCCCCAAGCACAGGTAACGATCGGCCCTGTGATCGAGGATGGATTCTATTATGACTTCTCTTATCCCGCAGGCTTTACCGAAAGCGACCTTGTCCGTATCGAGGAAAAAATGCGAGAAATCGCCGGGCACGACTACCCTGTATACCGGCGGGTCATGGCGCGCGATGAGGCAGTAAAGTTCTTCCGTGAACGTGGAGAACGTTACAAGGCGGAGATTATCGAGAGTATTCCTGCGGCAGAGGAGGTCTCGCTCTACGAACAAGGCCCATTCACTGACCTGTGCCGCGGTCCGCACGTCCCGAGCACCGGGCGGCTCAAGGCGTTTGGCCTTACCAAGGTAGCGGGCGCCTACTGGCGCGGTGATGCGCATAACGAGATGCTACAACGGATCTACGGCACTGCCTGGCCAGACCAAAAACAGCTCGCGGCCTATCGTCGGCGTCTTGAGGAGGCCGAGAAGCGCGACCACCGGCGCCTTGGCAAAGCACTTGACCTATTCCATATGCAGGAAGAGGCGCCGGGCATGGTGTTCTGGCACGACTATGGCTGGCGCATTTACCGGGAGATCGAGCAATATATCCGTGGGGTCTTGCAAACCCACGGGTATCAGGAAATCCGCACACCCCTAATCATTGATCGGAGCCTGTGGGAACAGTCCGGACATTGGGAGAAATTTCACGACGAGATGTTCACTACGGCGTCTGAGAAACATGAGTATGCAATCAAGCCCATGAACTGCCCGGCGCATGTGCAAGTGTTTAATCAAGGGCTCAAGAGTTATCGTGACCTCCCGGTCCGTCTCGCGGAATTTGGCTCCTGTCACCGGAACGAACCATCGGGCGCGCTTCACGGCCTGATGCGGGTACGCCATTTTGTGCAGGACGACGCACACATCTTCTGCTCGGAGGAGCAGGTGCAAGAGGAGGTCTCCGCGTTTATCGACCTCCTGTTCAAGGTCTACGCAGACTTCGGATTCCGTGAAATCCAGACCAAACTATCGACGCGCCCCACCAAGCGTGTGGGCTCCGATGTCGTCTGGGACAAGGCAGAGCTTGCGCTCCAGATTGCGCTGAACCAGAAGGGTCTCGCATGGACCCTGCAGCCGGGGGAAGGGGCCTTTTATGGGCCCAAGATCGAATTTTCCCTGAAGGACAGCATCGGCCGGGTGTGGCAATGCGGTACCATCCAGGTCGACTTCTCGATGCCGGAGCGGCTCGGGGCCTCGTACGTCGCCGCCGACAACACCCGCCGCGTGCCTGTGATGCTGCATCGCGCCATTCTCGGATCGCTCGAGCGGTTCATCGGGATCCTTATCGAGGAACATGCGGGTGCGATGCCATTATGGCTCGCGCCAGTACAGGTGGCGCTGCTTGCCATCACCGACCGGCAGCATGATTATGTTGGGGGGATTGAACGGCAGCTAACGATATCTGGGGTACGTACCAAAAGTGACTTGAGAAACGAGAAGATAGGCTTTAAAATCCGAGAACACACGTTACAGCGCATACCCTATCTCGCCGTGATCGGCGAACGGGAGGCGCAGACGGGTACCGTAGCCGTGCGCACGCGCACGGGCGAGGATCTCGGTCCTATGGCGCTTGAGGCGTTCGAAGGCCGGCTCGCTCGTGAGATCGCGAGCCGCGGCGTTCATGTTTTGGAGGGACAAGGCGATCGCAGAGAAAGAGACGCGTCTTAATGGACAGATCATCGCACCGAAGGTGCGTTTGATCGGAGCGGATGGACAACAGATTGGGGTCGTATCGCTACAAGAAGCCCAGCAAAGCGCAGAAGCGGCAACATTGGATCTGGTAGAGATCTCGCCGAACGCAAGCCCGCCGGTCTGCCGGATCATGGATTACGGCAAGTACCAGTATGAAGAAAGCAAGCGGCGCCATGCAGCCAAGCGGAAGCAGAAACAGATCCAGATCAAGGAGGTCAAATTCCGTCCAGGGACTGACATTGGGGATTATCAGGTCAAGTTGCGTAACCTGACCCGTTTTCTAGAAAATGGTGACAAAGCCAAGATAACGTTACGTTTTCGTGGCCGTGAGATGGCGCATCAGGAATTGGGTATCCAGCTCCTTAAACGGGTCGAGGAGGATCTTGCCCAGGTAGGCGTGGTCGAGCAGCGTCCCCGGCTTGAAGGACGACAGATGGTGATGGTGATCAATCCAAAGCGGTGAGCGCGGCGGAAATATATGAACATGAGAGGCAAGAATGCCTAAATTAAAGACGAACCGGGGTGCCGCCAAGCGGTTCCGGAAGACCGCAAGCGGCGGGTTCAAGACCGCACACTCGCACTTGCGCCACATCCTTACAAAGAAGTCAACCAAGCGTAAGCGGCATCTGCGCTCCGGAATGATGGTGCACAAGTCCGACGTGGCAGGCGTGCGCCGTATGCTGCCACACAGTTGAACCTGCAACAGGTTAAGGAGAAAGAAAAATGCCTCGCGTAAAACGCGGTGTCACGGCCCGCGCCCGGCACAAAAAGGTCATCACCCTCGCAAAGGGGTATCGCGGTGCGCGAAAGTGCGTATTTCGCGTCGCCAAGCAGGCTGTGGCCAAGGCGGGGCAATATGCCTACCGTGATCGCCGTGTGCGTAAACGCGAGTTTCGCGCGCTGTGGATCGCCCGCATCAATGCAGCTGCGCGTGAACATGGACTGAGTTACAGCCGGCTGATCAATGGCCTGAGCCGGGCCTCGATCGAAATCGATCGCAAGATCCTTGCGGATCTCGCGGTGAGCGACAAAACCGCTTTCGCGGTCCTAGCGGCGCAGGCAAAGGGCAGCCTTGCGGCCTGATGTCGGGCCGATGATTGCGCCCCTGAGGTAAGGTAAGGGAAAGGTCGACCCTTTTTCCTCACCTTTTTGTGAGACCGCCGATGACCTCTGTAGAGCAGGAGCTCAACCGACTGTTGGGTGATGCGCGCGCTGAACTCAGAGCTGCAAGCGACATCACTGCCGCCGAGCAGGTGCGTGTGCGCTATCTTGGCAAGAAAGGGCTTATCACCGAACAATTGAAGCGTGTGGGGCAGGAACCTCCCGACGTGCGCCCTGAGATCGGCGCACGGGTGAACGATGCCAAATGCGCCCTAACTGAAGAGCTGGAGACTTGGCGACATCAGTGGGAGGCGGCGGCGCTGCGGACGCAGCTTGAGGCCGAAACACTCGATGTCACACTCCCGGGGCGGGGCTTAGCCCTTGGCAGCTTGCACCCAGTCACCCTCGCACGCCAGCGTATCGAGTCTATTCTTGGCGGCATGGGTTTCGCCCGCGCAGAAGGTCCTGAGATCGAGGACGATGTGCGCAATTTCGAAGCGCTGAACATGCCGGCCAACCATCCAGCGCGCGCGATGCAGGACACCTTCTATTTCGACGCGCACACATTGCTGCGCACACACACATCAAATGTTCAGGTCCGCTATATGGAGGCACACCGGCCGCCGTTTCGGATTATCGCCAGTGGCCGCGTATTTCGTGCAGACTCGCCCGATCTGACACATACTCCGATGTTTCACCAAGTTGAAGGGCTGATGGTTGATGAAAACGTGTCGTTTTCTGATCTGAAAGGCGTGCTGACGGAGTTCCTGCGCGCTTTCTTTGAGCAATCGGTTGATGTCCGATTTCGCCCGTCATTCTTTCCATTTACCGAGCCGTCGGCCGAGGTGGATGTACGCTGCGTTGGCTGTAGCGGGAACGGTTGCCGTATCTGCAAACAAACGGGCTGGCTTGAGGTACTGGGTTGCGGGATGGTTCATCCGTCTGTGTTCCACCGTGTCGGCATTGACGAAGAGCGCTATACGGGGTTTGCGTTTGGGGCAGGCATTGAACGTCTGGTCATGTTGCGCTCGGGGGTGACCGATGCACGGCTATTTTACGAAAACGATCTGCGTTTTCTGGCCCAATTCCGCTAGCCGGATGGCCAAATCACTTTTGGTGGCGCCCAGCGAATCACAATGAAGATCAGTGAGCAATGGCTGCGTGCCTGGACAAAAACGGATCTTAACAGCTCTGAGATCGCGGCATGTCTTACCTCGGGCGGAACGGAGGTAACCTCAGTGACACCGGTCGCGGATCTCGACCCCAGAGTCGTAGCCGGCGTCATCAAGAGCGTCGCGCCTCACCCCAATGCTGACCGGCTACGTTGCTGCATGGTCGATGCCGGTACCGGGACACCGCTGGCAATCGTCTGCGGCGCTGCTAACGCGGCCCCTGGCCTGAAGGTACCAGTTGCGCTAGTCGGTGCGATTCTGCCCGGCAACATCGTGGTCCGCGATGCAAAGATCCGTGGCATGCCGTCTCAAGGGATGCTCTGCTCCACTCGGGATCTTGGACTGGAGACCGAGTCATCAGGCCTGCTTGCGCTCGATGCAAAGACACGCCCGGGGACACCGGTCGCGACACTACTGGAGCTTCCTGATCAGGTGTTCGAGATTGAGGTCACACCAAATCGGGGTGATTGTCTGAGTGTACTCGGGATAGCGCGCGAGATCTCGTTTCTGATAGACGCTGCGGCTGTACCCGCAACCGCGCACCGATCAGACATTGGGGATCCGCGCGCCGTTTCCGTTTCGATAGAAGCGCATGAGGCATGCCCTCGCTATACTGGTAGGCCGATCTACGGCCTTGATCCGGCAGCGATAACACCCCTCTGGATGCGCGAACGTCTGCGGCGCTGTGGTATGCGCAGTATCCACCCTGTGGTTGATGTTACAAACTACGTGATGCTTGAATGGGGCCAGCCGATGCATGGCTTTGCGCTGCCTGGAATCGCGCATGGTATTGTTGTGCGCCATGCAAGACGGGGAGAGTCCCTTACGCTGCTCGACGGGCAAACCGCCTCAGTCGACACCGACACGCTCATCATTGCAGACCATAAGCGTCCACTCGCGATTGCCGGGGTCATGGGAGGGCTGATCTCTGCCATCGATCCAGACACGGTCGATGTATTTTTCGAGAGCGCGTATTTTCGCCCCGAGTCCATTGCTGTATCGGCGCGCCGCCTGGGACTGCATACAGACTCGTCACATCGTTTCGAGCGGGGCGTGGATCCGACGTTAGTGCGCCGTGCGCTTGAGCGGGCAACCAAATTACTCCTGGCGATCGCTGGTGGGCGTGCTGGCCCCATCAGTGAAGTGATTACCAAAGCACACATGCCAAAGCGCGCATTCGTGGAGCTGCGCCGTGCGCGCCTTTCCCGTGTGCTTGGTGTTGACCTGCGCAGCACTATAGTTGAGCGCTCACTCGCCCAGATAGATCCTAGGGTGAAAAAAACTGAAACCGGCTGGAGAGTGAAACCACCAGCCCATCGCTTCGATCTAAAGGAGGAATGCGACCTGATCGAGGAGGTGGCCCGCGGCTACGGCTACGACAAAATCCCCGCCAGGCTTCCACGGGTATCCTTGAATGCCCCAAAAATCAGGGACATGGTCTCACAGGAACGGGCACGAGCGCTGCTGGTAGACCGAGATTACCATGAGGCCATCACTTACAGCTTTGTGGACCCCGTGCTTGAGGCAGTCTTTGATCCTGACCACCGTGGCCCGATACTCGCAAACCCGATCGCCTCCAATCTCACCGTCATGCGCACAGGACTCGCCACAGGGCTCCTACAGGCGCTCGCCCACAACCGGCGACATCAGCAAGAGCGCGTGCGTTTGTTTGAATTAGGGCTATGCTTCAGGCAGGAGCCAAGCGGTGTGGATCAACGGGCGCGACTCGGGCTTATTGCAAGCGGCCGGGCATGGCCACGCCAATGGGGCGCACCGGACCGAAAAGTCGATCTATACGATGTCAAAGCTGATCTCATGGCATTGCTCACGCTCGGTGGCCGGGCAGAGGAATTCAGCTTTCGGGGGGCCTCCATTCCCGGATTGCATCCAGGTCAGGCAGCAGAGATCAGGTTCCAAAACCGGCCAATCGGGTTTCTTGGGGCAGTACACCCTGAGGTACAGAAACAGTTGGCGATTGACGACAGTATTATATTGTTAGACATAGAATTAGAGGAGATTTTACAGACGAAATCTGTATTATATTCAGAAATTCCGCGAGTACCCTCAATTCGTCGAGATCTGGCAATTGTAGTGGCCCGAACGTTACCTGCGCAAATGTTGATTGATTGCATCCGGGCGCAAGCTGGTACGCTCCTGAAGGAACTGGAGATTTTTGATGAATATCGTGGTGAAGGTATTGATTCCGGAAGAAAAAGTGTCGCTGTGACCTTGACCTTACAGGACTCTTCGCGCACTCTTACTGAAGATACGGTTGAAGTAGTCATCGCGCGGGTGGTATCGGCGCTCGCAACCGCATGTGACGCACAGCTACGACAATAAAAGATGGGATGGCCAATCAATGGCATTAACCAAGGCAGATCTGGCGGAACGATTGTTTAACGAGCTCGGATTGAACAAAAGAGAGGCGAAAGAGTTCGTGGAGCTCTTTTTCGAAAAGATTTCGGCAACACTTGCGGACGGGGAACAGGTAAAGCTCTCTGGTTTTGGCCATTTTGGCCTCAGGCAGAAGCATTCCCGGCCGGGCCGCAACCCAAAGACCGGTGAAGAGATCCCCATTTCGGCGCGGCGCGTCGTCACGTTCCGGGCCAGCCATAAGCTCAAAGAGCGGGTCGAGCTGGATGCTAGATCCAGCGGATAACATCGAGCTGCCACCTATCCCGAGCAAGCGGTACTTTACGATCGGGGAGGTGAGTGATCTTTGCGGTGTAAAGCCGCATGTTCTCCGATACTGGGAGCAGGAGTTCAACAAACTCAGCCCCATAAAGCGGCGCGGCAACCGACGCTACTACCAGCGGCATGACGTGCTGCTTGTGCGCCAGATTCGGTCACTCCTCTACGTTGAGGGGTTCACCATTAGCGGGGCGCGAAACAGGCTCGAGAACGAACCGGTGCCGTCGAACGAAGCGCGCCGTAACGACGAGATCCAAGCCCTGATTCATGAACTTGAGGACATTATCAAGCTTCTCGACGTCTGAATGCTGTGGGGTGGGCACTGCCGACTAGAGCTCACTAATACTTTAAATACTTTGCGGTATCCACAAGCTGCGTTATGATTCTGGCCGTCTGTCGAGACGGGGCGTAGCGCAGCCTGGTAGCGCACCTGAATGGGGTTCAGGTGGTCGGAGGTTCAAATCCTCTCGCCCCGACCAATAAATCAAGGACTTACGACGGTTTTTCTTGGCCCGTGTTTCTACAAACTTGAAGGGGAACGAGCTTCCTCCTTGCGATGGACGGCTGCACCCGCTGCAGGAGGCGTTTATCGCCGCCGGGTACAGAACCCGCACTGAAGGGCATCGCCGCAACGGCACACGTCTCCGCTCATGCCGTCGCGGACGCGCACGCGGTGACCAACTCGCCCTTGCGGAAAGGCCTATGGACATCCGAGGCTTTTTCCCAAAATTAAATTCTGCACGTGGATAAGGAATTTATGCGGCGCCTTTTGTCACAACTTCTCATGGGACCAAAAACCGGCTGACGCCAGAATCGGGATTTGGCGGAATCGCTCCAGCACCAGCAAATCCTTGTCGCCCGTGACGATGCAGTCGCACCTGCCGGCCACTGCGGTGCCAAGCACCACATCGTCGTCCGGATCGCGGCACACCGGTTTATCCAACGAAACGGGTATTACGATTTCCATCTTGCCCTGGAGCAAGCTGACGGCTTCGCGCGTCTCCTGGTGGGAAAACCCGAGTTTACCGGTTAATTTATCTTCAAGTTCCTGGAGCAGGGGTCTGGAAGAAACCAACGTGTGGTTTCGTGCGCAGTGCTCCAGCAATTCGCTGCACATGCCCCGGGTGATGAATGCCGCGATCAGAACGTTGGTGTCCAGCAGTACTCTCACGAGATCCGTTTAAAAACATCTTCGTCCGTGAAAATGCCTTGCGACTGCGCTTTGGCGAGCATCTTGGTCCGGAGCAAGCGGAAACGCCGTATAAACAGATAGTCGCGCAGGGATTCGCGAACCACGTCGCTACGAGAGATCCCCTCGCTGCGCACAATCTTGTCCAGTTCCGTCTTGATCTCTTCCGGAAGGCTGATCGTAATGGTTTCACGCATCGCTAGAACCTCAGGAGGTTTCCTGTATTAGAATTTAATACAGCAGTCACGGATTGTAAAGCAGTCGCCTTAGGGAATTGATTTCATCAAGTGTTACCAAACAAAGGCGAGCTACACCTCCGATCGACAGCAATTCGCAAAGCGTGATCCACCTGCGCGCGGAGGTGCTGGAGATTGAGCTGCTGGCCGTACGCGAGATCGAGCCGGGCAAGCACTTGGTTGTGATGTACGGGGAATGGACGGATGATGGTTTTATCATTGATGGCGTTTGTGACCCGCCGCATGCGTTCTTTGGCGAGGAGGGGGCAACGATGGCCATCGCCGATTTTCAGGACTACTTGACGCTGATCCCCGCAGTCCATCGAGCACCACAGCACGCGGTGTGGCTGACGTACGATGATGGGGCGGATACGTTGTACGTGAATTTCAAGAAACCGAGCCAGGCGACGGACAGCGAACTCACCGATGGGGACGTGATCATCCGCTACGAAGGCAGTGAGGTGATCGGTTTTGCCGTTCTGCACGCCAGCAAGCGCGTCACGAGAACCGCGTAGAGGTGCGAGCGTGGAAAACGCACGATGTATCCTTCTACAATTTGTCACACAGATACAATAAATCAATGAGTTACGGTGACGTTTTCCGTCATTTTGTAGAAGCGCATTTCGGATAATATCAAAACGTTATCAAGCGATTACTGAGATTTCCAATTCTGAATGGGGTTCAGGTGGTCGGAGGTTCAAATCCTCTCGCCCCGACCAATCAATCAATGAGTTAGCGTGGTTTACCACAATGCGTTATCCATGGATTGCGATTCGATGACCAAGTATGTTTTCCAAGCCATACTGATAAGTTACACGACCAGAATCACCCAAGTGTATCTATCCAAGCCTCGAGCTGATGTACTTCGTGCCCAAGCAGTCCTATGTCTTGATAGGCGTGCGCG
>JAJYDT010000066.1 GCA_021777335.1 Pseudomonadota bacterium
TGGAAGACCCGGACACAGGTCTATGGCCGCCGGCGTGCGTTTGCAACCAGGATCGCGCCCCTGCAGGGGGCCACCATGCACCGGTGCGCCGTCTGCGGCATGACCGAACAAGACGACCCGCGCATGGACTTTCGCTACTGCCGCGCCTGCGGGGGGCAACACGAATACTGCGCGACCCATCTCCCAACCCACACACACCAGCCCCCGCAACCGGACGGCGATCCGCGCTAGCGGCCGCAGCGCCCGACGCCCGCGGTGTGTCTGCCTAAAGCGCAGACCAGCCATCGGCATGGGCTGCCCCTTGCGCGCACACCAGACAGTTCGCGGGGCCCAGGCAGCCTTGGGTCTTCCATCCCACAGACCGTGTGCCTGCCTCTCTCAAAGCGACCGCGCCCATCTCTCCGGGGGTGGCGCAAATAAAGGGGCTGGCGCGAAGCATCCCCCGGACCAGAAGGATCCCCCGGACCAGACGGACTGGCCGTAAACGACACCCCCCCTGCCCGCGCGATCGTCCTGCCTTGCTCCTGCAGCACCAGGCGTGAGACGGACCGACGACAAGTAAAGCCTTTCGCGATGACGGGAAGGGTCGCGCCCTGTGCCGGAGAGCGCGGACCGACGTGTGAGAATGGCCGCAAGGCGCGCCGCCAGGACATCGGGTCTTGCGAGTGCCGCATCGGCATCCGCCGCTACCCTGGCCGAAAAACGGGTTCGATGCCCGCTGCGCGCCCCCCCCCGCGCGAAGCGGCGCGCCAGAGGCTTTGATCGTGCGACCCCAAGGTACATGGGGACACCTGAATGGGGAAAGAAGGCGTCACCCCGGGGGGCCCGTTCCGGAACAGCCCCTCGTGCCCGCAGCCTGCGTGGCCGCGACCCGCCAAAGCCCGCAACGCCGCGCCGAAAGAAAACCTGGTCTTAACGCCGATTGCCCGAAACAGAAGACCAGAACATTTCGGACAGACGGTCCCGCAGCATCCCTCTGTGACCGCCGACGGCCGCGCAGAGTATTTAGGGGTGCGACCCGAGTGCCCTAACCACTTCCACACCATGGCCCGCCGATTCCCGTGCAAAATCTCAAGGCCAGGATCCATGCGTTGCCCGCAACCCTGTTAGCGCACTGCGGATCGGCAAACCTGGGACAAGTCGGGGCGGTATGGGTGGCCGTTGCACGAAACCCTGACAGAGCCCAGCCGGGGCAAAGAGCCGTCGGGGCAGACCCACGCATGCGGCCACCGGATGCCGCGCCTGCGCGCCCCGACCCGCACCGGATGGTCCGGCAACAAGCGCAGTCTCCCTGGGAGCGAAGACCCCGTGAGACGACCCGTTGCGGGGCTTTCCCCGTCCCTTTCGGCTTGAGAAGCGGCTGGCGACCACCCGCTGCGGACGCTTTGGGGCGTGACCTTCCCACCGGCGCGGGCTTCTAAAGGGACCTGCCCTGCCAGGCCTGCGACGGGTGGTTTGCGAAGCGCCTGCCATGCCGAAGGGAATTTGGTATCCTGTACGAACGCGCAGTGCCCTGCCGACGCGCGCGGTCTGCGCACCTGCTGCCGGCCATCGCAACCCCGATGGGCAGCGGGCAGCGATCGCGGCGATCACCGTTTTTAACCAGTTTGGGGAAGAACCACTGTGAACATGACCCTAGAGCCCGTGCGCCCCGAAGACAAGCGTGTCGTCAATGGCCGCTCGGACATCAACCAGCTGGCCCCGTTCCGCTACCCCTGGGCCTGGCAGGCGTTCCTGAATGGCAACGCCAACCACTGGACGCCTCTGGAGATCGGGATGGGACAGGACATCCAGGATTTCCGGCATCGCCTGACAGACGCAGACCGCCATTTGTTCACCAATGTTCTTGCGACCCTGTCGACATCCGACATCATGGCCGGACGCAATATCGGCACGGCGATCATGGACAAGATCACCGCTCCCGAAATCCAGGCCTACATGACCCGCCAGATCGGCGAGGAAGGCATTCATGTGTGGGCCTACCAGCACTGCATCGAGGTGCTGGGGCTCGATCAGGGTGATATCTACAACCGCTACCGGGTGGTCCCCCAGATCCACGCCAAGGTCGCCATTGCCCAGCGTAGGCTCGACGCCATCACGCGTGCCGACATCGACCTCAAAAACCGCGATGACCTGCAAAGTTTCCTGATGTCTTATGTATTCTTTGCCGGCATTTTCGAGGGGGTGTGGTTCTACAACGGGTTTACGCCGGTCTTTGCCCTGCAGCGGCGCGGGTTGATGCGGGGCACGGCCGAACAGTTCCAGTACATCATGCGCGACGAGGTCATGCACACCGATTTTGGCCTGCATGTGGTGCGCACGATCATGGACGAAGAAGGCATCCGCCTCGATCCAGCCGCCGTCCAGGCGATGTGGGAGGAATGCCATGCCGCCGAGGAAGCCTATATCCGCTACGTCCTGCCCCAGCCGATGGTCGGCGGCTATTCGGCCGCAGCCCACATGGAGCAGTTCCGCTACATCGCCAACCGGCGCGCCATACGGATCGGTGCCGCCGAACCGTTTCCGGGTGCGGAAAATGCCCTGCCCTGGCTTAGCGAACAGATCAAGCTGAACAAGGAAAAGAACTTTTTCGAATCACGCGTCACCGAATACCAGGCTGGCGGAAATCTTTCCTGGGACTGAATACTCCACAGTCAAGGCGGAAACAGCCCGGAAAGACAGTTCTTGGCGTTCCCCGCGTATGTCGGTGGACCGGTGCATGCCTGGAAACTGTGGTGATGTATACTGCGACGCGTGATTGATGCCGATACCCGTTCGCACACTTATAACAAATCGACGGAGCATCGTATATGGAGTATTGTGCTCGAAGTGAAAACGAAAGACACCCAGAGGATGCGACGCAGCCTCTTGGAGTAGATCAGGCGACTGTCTACCGTCCATCATTGCAGGACCCCCGCCAAAGACTGGGGCCGTCTACATGCCTGCGAGCACAAACAAAAACCAATGTCAGGTGCACCAAAATGAGCTCACGAAAAGAGCCTTCCATCTCAAACCCGCCTTTGCGCTATGGCAAAGTAACATGGTCACGCCGCTGATACTACCGCGTTGGCATCATGCTGAATAAGGCCTTCTCGTGTCGGCGCTACTCAATAACGCTTGGCTATTGGCACAAAGATTCCGGGATTCGTCTATCACGGGAACCTGCGGAGCGCGAAGTGATGGTTGAAAAATGGGTACTCGGCAGATCGCACCAAGGCGAGACATACGAATGGCGCCATTCCTGTTGCGGGCGACGTTCGCGCGTTATCCGATATTTGCGCTGGCGCAACATGAGCACACAAAGATCAAACCTTGATGGTGTGAGGGGCGGCGGTACGCGCCGTATCAATCGCGCTTTCCACCTCAAATCGCCAAGGCCTTTCTTTTCCTATGCCCACCGAAGGGTCTGCAACAGGCCTCGTTTTTCGCGAATTCCCTCTTCACGTCGTTCCCAAACCGCGTCATTAGGCCATCCTTTTCGTGGATGGTTAGTCAGCACACGAGGCGCTAGACACGCAAACGTATGCGACCTCCGCCTTCGATCCCCAAAATCTGTTCTCTCTGTTTCACTACCCCGCAAAGTTCAACCCGCAGACGCTTATACAAAACAATCCGGCAGCGGACGCTATCGGTTTGGAGGCAAGGACCCTACGACGTATGAAGGAAGACGCAGTTTGCTTTCTGGGCTCCTTACAGCAGCTGTTGACCCCAGCGCGCGCCCGTTTGCGCGGGTTCATGATGGCGGACGTGGACATACAGATTCTATGGTGCAATTGTCAGTAAATCGCGGCGTACTAGACTTGATACGTAAAGCGTTCGTGTGCACCGGTCGGCTTCCCCATGCTCTCTCGTGTAAGAACACGCGGCCGCCCACAAAGCCTGTGCCGACGCGCATTCCTACCCGAAGAACATACGATGGCGAGTTGGGTAACTCCTTACCAATCCTGTCCAACAACGACCACGAGGCATGCGCGTCAGTCATTCACCATAAACATCGTGACAACGCCCAACATCACTTGCCGCATGAGAGTCCGGCCATACGGCGATACCTAATAAGCTTTTTGGGAATCGTCGTCGGCACACTTTTTGGTCGCACAGAGGTGCAATCCTGCTCATGAACGAACTACTTAGCCTGTACATGACACATACTGGCAAAGTCGCGGATCGTTGGCTTGCTTATCTGGAACAGTACGATCTCCTATTCGCAGGCTGGCGGGATAAACCTGTGCGCCTACTGGAGATTGGCGTTCAAAATGGGGGTTCGCTTGAGATCTGGGGACGTTACTTTTCGAAGGCCAGCATACTAATCGGTTGCGACATAGACCCTTTGTGCGGGAACCTAACCTTTGACGATTCAAGGATCCGCGTCGTGATTGGCGATGCCAGCAGTGACGATATTGAACGCCGCCTCACGAGCTACTCACCAACGTGGGATATCGTCATTGACGATGGCTCACACCATTCACGTCATATAGTGGACTCGTTTTTTCGTTTCTTCCCCCGAATATCGGCTGGGGGCATGTTCGTGGCCGAAGACTTGCACTGCAGCTACTGGCGCGAGTTCGATGGCGGACTACTAGATCCTTTATCGCCGATTGCACTTTTCAAGCGCCTTGCTGATATCGTCAACTTTGAGCATTGGGGCATACCGACGTCCCGCACAGAATATCTTGCGGATTTTGCGAAGCATTATGGCTTCCCACTTAGCGAGGAAGCACTTGCGCAGGTACACGCAGTCGAATTCGTCAATTCGCAGTGTATAGTCTTCAAACGAAAGGCAAGCGACAACAACCTCGGACAGCGGCTAGTTGTTGGCGCAATTGAGCAAGTGTCGGCCGGAGTCAAGAAGTTTAACGGCACAAAGAGCGACGTGCCGGACCAGGTCAGCAATCCTTGGTCGAGCACCAAAATGCTCCACCTAGTCTATGCCAACCGCGCGATCACGGCAGAAGCTCTGGCGGCGGACCCAAATGCGCAGTTATCGCCGCAAGTTCCGCAGCCCTTGGGCTCTGAGGCCCACATATTGCGGCGAAATGAAACTGTATCCGTACGCGAGCACAAGCTACCGCCGCCCGCTGAAGACAAGGTGCCCGCAGATTTCCAACACTTCCATAAACACGACTTACATACTACTGAAACACCGGCGATTCTGTTGGCCACTATACAGTCACGCGACAGGCAAATTGCAGAGCTGCTGGCCGCGCAACTGACCACCTCAGCACGAGTTGCGAGGCTAATCACGCGCGTCACGAAGAAAGCACTGCCAGCGGGGTCTCTAAGGCGTCAAATATTCGCCCGGATACTTGGCTTTGCTGATCATGTGTACCGTCATGGCCTGATCGGGGCCCTACATGTCGATCGGGCAGCCGGCGGTGATGCTTCACAGCTCCAAGGGGTTGTTACGGTCGACGCGATGGCCAAGCCGCCACAGTTCGCTGCATGGATACGGGCCCACGAACCCAATAACGCTGAGATGGCGCGCCAGCGCCTAGCATCTGCCCCCTACAATCCCAAGGAACCACTCTTTAGTATCATCACGCCCGTTTATAAAATTCCACGGGCTGTTCTTGAGGCCACTATAGCTTCCGCGCGAAACCAGACGTGGCAAAACTGGGAGATGTGCATCGCGTACGCGGACATCGAAAACACCGCGAACTGGGCGCTTCTTGAACAACTTGCTGCCGAGGAGCCCCGGCTTCAGGTGCGCCGGCTTCGCGAAAACGGCGGGATCTCGCGTAACTCAAATGCGGCGCTAGCCTTCGCCCGGGGTCAGTTCGTAACGCTGCTTGACCACGACGATGAACTGACTCCATGGGCCTTGCACGACATGGCGGCCAGAATCGCCGCAGCACCCGATGTCGATTTCCTATATTCGGACAAGGATAGCATAAACGCCGGCGGCACGCTTCGCCAGAATCCACTTTTCAAGCCGACATGGAGTCCGGAAATGATGTTGTCCGTGAATTATCTGACTCATCTCAATGTCATGCGTCGATCGATCGTTCAGGCGGTCGGAGGATGGAATCCCGACACTGATGGCGCACAGGACTGGGACATTTTTTTCCGCGTGACTGAAAAGGCCAGACGCATCGAACGCGTACCTGGTATCCATTACCACTGGCGAATAATTGCCGGTTCCACGGCTACGGGTATATCCGCAAAACCCTACGCGTTGCTCGGTCAATTACGTGCTTTCGAGATGCATATTCAGCGACTTGGCCTACCTGCTAGTGTGCAACCTGACCTGGCAGACGGTTACCACCTTAAGTGGCATTTGGACGACAGACCGGGAATCGATGTAGTATTACACGGAGAATGCGATAATCTTTCTTCCATTACGCAACTTCTGGTAGAGCAGTGTGACAACTTAGTTGCGTCGATTACGCTCTCCTGGTGCGGACTTGGGAATCCTCCGGCGCCGCCAACTACGTTACCAAGCGGCATACCTTTCACGATAACGCGCGCACCAGCAGGCAACAAGACCGCAGCGATCGCTGATGCGGTTGCGATCGGAAACGCACCTGCCGTTCTGCTACTTGACGTTGCAGTAAAACACCTCGCGCCGCATTCCCTACTCGATCTCGCTGGCTGGGTACTCCAGCATCCCGAAATCGGATTCTCGTCGGCTCTAGTACTTTGCAATGATGAGACCGTGGTCGAAGCGGGGCGCGTAGTCGGGTTGGATGGAGCCACGCAGCCCCTATTCCAAGGTATGCCGTTGCGACACTGGGGCCTTTTTGGCGGTCCTCTATGGTACCGTAATGTCTCTGCGGCGGGTGATACCGCTATTACATTCAAGCGAGACAGACTTCAGCTGTCCAAGTACCGTGAGACACCTTGGCAACGGGCTATTGTTTCGATCTGCATAGATGCCCGGGGCTCTGATCGTCGCGGTGTTGTGGTACCACGCGCACGCGCTTTCGTTGATCAAATCCCACCATTGAGCCATGTATGGCACGACTCGATGCGGGACGATCCCTACTTTCACCCAGCTTTTAAATCGGTAGTCCCTTTAGAGCTAGACACAAAACAATAATGAAGACCTTACTTAAATCTTTGATGAAAAGGGCGGCATGTGTAACAAGCCGCATCCCCACGCACGGCATCTGGCATGACTACACTCGCGATGCATTAACGCTTGCGCAGTTCGTTGACTGCGACCAGACCGATCTTACGCGCACTCAACAACACCATGAACGCATCGCACAGAATATTGTTGACCGCAGCTGTAACTGGTATCTGCCACACTTTGATAGTGCATTCTATGGTGGTATTATGACGATCCTGCGCTTGGCAGCCCATCTCCACGAAACTGATGGTGTGCGCCAGCGCATTCTGATCTGTGGTCGGAGTGACCCGCAAACAATCGCTAGAAAAATCGCAGAGGCCTTCCCTGTACTCCATGGCATCGAAGTACGAACGCTCGATTCGCAATCGGCCATAGAGACAATCCCGCCAGCAGACTATTCCGTAGCGACACTGTGGACAACGGCCTACACATTGCTCAAGGTTAACAATACCGGTCGTAAGTTCTACATGATCCAAGATTACGAGCCGCTGTTCTATCCGGCGGGTAGTACGTTTGCGCAAGCAGAACTGACATATCGATTTGGATTTTATGGCATTGCAAATACGCGCTCTCTGTACAACATCTATACACGCGAATACGACGGAAGGGCAGTCGTGCTGTCACCAAACATTGACACCACCGTATTTTATCCTGGGCCAGACCTTCGTACCGATGGGCCGCTGCGACTTTTTTACTACGCACGCCCCGGCATGCCCCGTAACTGTTTTGAGATTGCGGTCGCCGCACTGCGTTTAGTTAAAAAACAACTGGGTGAGCGCGTGCAAATAATATGCGCAGGGCAGACCTGGAGGCCTAGCGACTTCGGTCTTGACGGCGTTATCCAAATGATCGGCATGCTTCCATACGCGGAAACTGGGGATCTCTATCGCAGCTGTCACGTCGGTCTGGCGATGATGATGTCGAAGCACCCCTCCTATTTGCCATTCGAGATGATGGGATGCGGGACGCTCGTGGTCGCCAACCGAAATGCAGCCAACACGTGGCTCCTCAGGGACCGCGAGAACTGTCTGATCGCGGAGCCCACTGCCTCATGTCTGGCTGAAACTCTCATCGACGCACTTGAGCACTACGATGTCTACATGCCTATTCGCCACCGAGCCGCTGAGAAGATACGCGCAGAGCACGGCGACTGGGCCGCGACTATGCGTGAGGTCGCGAATTTTATGCACCGGCCAGACGAACACAATATACAGACCTGAGAAATTTCACTGATGGCAACTAACGCTCGACGTCGCACGTTGTCCCTTTTGCAGGCAAGAGGCGGCCATTTCGGTGACAAGGCCTATGTCTGTTCCAACGGGTTTCGCCATTATGTTCCGACGGTCGACCGGCTCACACAGTACGCCTTGAGCTGGCCCCGAGACCTCATTCAAGTCCCAGACGCTGTGCTGGCCTCTTTCGCGATTGGTGGCTGGCTACCCGAGCGATTTGACGACGGCATACCGTCACAGCCTATCACCTCTAGTTTGACAATGAGGGAGTACATGGCCGCAGGCCTCCGTGGCATAGGCCTCGAGGTTGGTGCTGGCGCCTCTCCATTCCCAGTGCCGCTTCACTGCCGCGTCCTATTCGGTGATCGGCTCTCTTATGAGCAATTGGTCACAGAACTTTATCCTGGGCAACACGAGCACGAGCTCGTTCGCCCAGACATTCGGACCTCCTTTGATAAGCTAGATGGCATCGCTGACGAGAGTCTTGACTTCATCATTGGCTGCCATGTTATTGAGCATGTTTTCGATCCGATCGGGGCGTTGGTTAACGCCCATCGCAAACTACGGCCCGGCGGACAACTTTTACTCGTTATACCAGACATGGAGCGCACGTTCGACCGCAATCGCCCCCTTACAACACTGCAGCATCTGAAGCTTGATCACTTTTCGCCGGACCTCGAGCGTGATCGCAAACACTATGAGGAGTTCTATACGCTTGCATTCAAGACGCCGGAATCTGATCTCCAAAACAAAGTCGCTGGGGAATTCGCGCGGCGCGGCGATCTACATGCCCACGTGTGGAACTATAGTACGTTTCGTGAGCTAGTCGAATTCGTTGCCAGCACTTTGGTAGGTTGGTCCAAGCAGTGGTCCCATCCAACGCTGCCCGATCCGCAACATGACATTGAGTTTTACTACCGTCTCACAAAATAGCTTTGGCAAATTTCATGTGAGTTGAGCAGCCGTATGCGGATTGATCCGAAAGACGTCGGGCTTATCAGAAGTAGCCCGGGTGTTTGAGCAGCATTCCCCGAATTATAGAGAAGGCGCCTCTCTTCTTCCGGATCCTGACGCGCCGCTACGAAAAGACCTTTTTGATCTTGACGTCCAACAAGAGCTTCCTCGACTGGGGCGAGATCTTTGGTGACTAGCAGGTTGCTGAAAAACCCTTCATGAGCCCGCTCTGTAACGGTACAATACGCATCAAAATACCCATGTATTCAAATGCCGGAGTGTCAGGATGCGCGGTGAAGTCAATCCCCAGGGCCATCTGTTCAGTTAAACACGACGACATAAATAATGCAGCATTATGCTATCATTGCACCGTTCCTTTCTACAAGAGAGAGACGATGCGGAAACTGCAGATTGAGGATGCTGAGGTAATGCGAATAGCGATTCAGCAAGAGATTGGGCGTAGCGAGGAATCGCGTTACGATCATCGATTGCATG
>JAJYDT010000067.1 GCA_021777335.1 Pseudomonadota bacterium
AGGTATCGGGATCAGGGGGCTGGTCGTAAACATCGATCCCCATGTCGTTGATCATGTTGATGACCGCCTCGATCTGATCCGCGTCGTGGACGTCCTCAGGAAGATGGTCGTTGATATCCCGATAAGTGAGGAAACCCTGCTCTTTCCCCTGGATAATCAACTTCTTAAGCTGGAGGCGTTGCGTCTCTTGATCCATAGGGTCCGTGGCTCTCATCATCGCTTAAAATCTTTTAAGTATATAACAAATTAGCCGGAATCTGCTATTTTCCGACCCCCGGTTTGGCCGTGCCAGATGCATCTTTTGCAGCGCGACCTCGTTGCTCAATCAGCTCATTCAACTCGCTCCGTTCAGCGCTGCTCAACCCGGCTTCTGTCCTCGACCGCTCAAGGAGCGCCTCTGTTCTTTGTCGCACCGCCTGCTGCCTGAGCTGGCGCAGCGCCCCCTCAAACTCCGCGACCGCGTCCTGAGCAAGAACGGGGTGCTGCCAGATTGCCAGGGAAGCCAATATATGTGAATGCTCACTATCTTTAAAACGCTCAATAACAATGGCCGCATTCTTGGCAGGCTCCTGCCGAAGATGTTCAATCAGCAGGCACAACAACGACACCCCCGCGCGCCCAGAGTCCTGCAACACCGACAGATCACCGGCACGCGCAGCAAGCTCCGGATGTTGCACGAGGAGCGCAAGCGCAATGCGCACAATGGTCGCCCGCCCAGCTGTACCAGACTGCCTCTTGATGGAAGACGTCGGCGCCTCCTCCGTGAGTCGCCATTCACGGGCGAGACCCAACCGGGGCATACCAGCCCGTTCCTCAATCTGCGCAAGCATCATGGTGCGCAACACACCCGGGCTCATCTTGGACAACAGCGGGCGCGCGAGTTCCAGGAGCTTGGCGCGACCATCGAGACGGCTGAGATCGGTCTTCGCACTCAGTGTACGTAGAAAAAATTCGGGTAAAGGGTCTGGTCGCGCAAGCCGCTCGCGCAGCACCTCCGCCCCTTCCCGCCGCACAAAACTATCCGGGTCATCGTGCTCGGGTAGAAACAGGAAACTGACCTGCCGCCCTTCGCGCAGCACCGGCATCACGGTCTCCACAGCCCGCCATGCCGCCGCCTGCCCGGCACGGTCCCCGTCGAAACACAATACGATCTCAGGGGCAAACCGGAATAGTCGTTCGAACTGCTCGACGGACATGGCGGTGCCCAACGTTGCGACCACATGCTCAATACCGAACTGAGCAAGCGCGATCACATCCATGTAACCTTCAACCACGATCACCTGCGAGGCCCGTTTGATGGCCTCGCGCGCGCGGAATAGCCCGTATAGCTCCCGACCTTTATGAAATAAGGGCGTTTCCGGTGAATTCAAATATTTCGGCTCGCCCCCGCCAAGCACGCGCCCGCCGAAGCCCACGAGCCGGCCACGGTAGTCTTCGATCGGAAACATGAGGCGCCCGCGAAACCGGTCATATTCCCGACCATCCCGGCGTATGAGCAAGCCGGCTTCGTGCAAGGCGTCGCGGATGGCCGCATCGGCCCCGAGCGAGTGCATCTGGTCCCAACCCTCGGGCGCGAACCCGAGCCCGAAGGCCCCGGCGATCGCTCCGCTCACGCCACGCTTTTTAAGATATTCCACTGCTGCGCGCCCCGCAGGAGCACGCAACTGCTGCTCATAGTAGCGTTGCGCGCGTGTGAGCACCTCGGAGAGTCCGGCGTACTCCGAGCCACGCTGCTTTGCGCCCTCGACCACAGACGGCAGCGTGAGCCCGGCGCGACCCGCGAGATCGGCTACCGCCTCCGGAAAGCTCAAGCGCTCGTGCTGCATGAGGAACCCGATGGCGCTGCCATGCGCACCGCAACCAAAACAATGGTAGAACTGCTTGCTAGAACTCACCGTGAACGACGGTGTGCGCTCCTCGTGAAACGGACAGCACGCCTGATAGTCCTTTCCAGCACGGCGCAGGGGTACACGGCCGTCGATCACCTCGACGATATCGGTACGGGCCAGCACCTCGTCAATGAATGACGATGGGATCCGATTTGGCATGGGAACTCCGGCGTTGTCCCGCCGTCCCCCTCGTGTCGGACGTGTGATTACCTAAGATGACAGACGGCTCTTGACCTTCGCGCTGACCTGCCCAAGATCCGCACGCCCCTGAAGCTTGGGTTTGAGCCAGCCCACAACCTTCCCAATATCCTTCGCAGACGCAGCGCCTGTCTCAGCGACAGCCTCGCTGATCAACCGCTCGATCTCCGCTGCGCCAAGCGGCTCGGGCAGATAGGCGCCCCAGACCGCCAGATCGGCCTGCTCGATGTCGGCGAGATCGATGCGGCCGGCCTTGCGAAACTGCGCCTCGGCATCCCGGCTCTGCTTGATCAGTTTTTCGATGGCGCCCAGAACCTGATGGTCGTCCAGCTGGATCCGTTCATCAACCTCCCGGCGCTGAATCGCTGCACGCAGGAGCCGCACCGCCTTCAACCGGCCTTCATCCCTGGCCCGCATCGCATCCTTCATGTCCTGATCAATGCGTTCCTTGAGCGTCATTGCGCTATCGCGCTTTTTAATAAGGGCGCGCCGTTCGCAGCTGCTGGCGCGCGATCTTCTTGAGTTCGCGTTTGCGCGCAGCAGCGGCCTTTCGCTTGCGGACTGTAGTCGGTTTCTCGTAATACTCGCGCCGGCGGACCTCTGCGAAGACGCCAGCCTTTTCGCACGAACGCCGGAACCGGCGCAACGCAACTTCAAAAGGTTCGTGTTCTTTGACCCGTACTGATGGCATATGTAATCGTTCTCAACGCGCACGACGCCTCGTGCGGACGCATAGGAGTGAAACGGGCATTTTAATGCGACTCCGAGCTTTTGTATACTCGGGCTATGCGTGTCCTTGGCATTGAGACCTCTTGCGACGATACCGGGGTCGCCCTGTATGACGAGGATATTGGGCTTATCGGCCATCGGCTGGCTTCGCAGGGGCCCCTGCACGCGGAATACGGGGGGGTAGTACCGGAACTTGCTTCCCGCGACCATGTGCGGGCCCTGCTACCACTCGTAAGCGACCTGCTTTTGGCTGCTGGGCCCGGCCGAGTAGACGGCATCGCCTATACGCAAGGCCCAGGTCTCGCCGGAGCATTGCTCGTTGGGGCGGCGTTTGCGCATGGTCTCGCTTATGCCTGGGGTATCCCGGCCATCGGCATACACCACCTCGAGGGTCACCTGCTCGCGCCGATGCTCGACCCCGACCCGCCAAGCTTCCCGTTCGTGGCCCTGCTGGTCTCGGGAGGCCACACCTTGCTGATGGACGTCGAGGCGGTGGGCTGCTATCGCAAGCTTGGCGAATCGCTCGACGACGCCGCTGGCGAGGCGTTCGACAAGACCGCCCAACTGCTCGGGCTCGGCTATCCCGGAGGACCGGCAATAGAACGGCTTGCCGCCACGGGACGCCCCGGACGCTACCGATTTACCCGGCCCCTGCTTGAGCGCGGCCTTGACTTCAGTTTCAGCGGGCTCAAGACCCAGGTGCTCATGGCCGTTCGTGCCGGTCTTGCAGAACCACAGGCCCATGCGGACCTCGCGCAGGCGTTTCAGGAAGCGGTCGTGGACGTGCTCACTCATAAGGCGATGCGCGCCCTGCTGACAGCCGGCCGGTCGCGGCTCGTGGTGGCAGGCGGGGTAAGTGCGAATACTGCGCTGCGTGCAGCCCTCAACACCGCAGTCACCAAGGAAGGCGGTTCAGTCCATTATCCGCGTCTCGAATTCTGTACGGATAACGGGGCCATGATTGCCTATGCCGGGGCATGGCGCCTGCGGGGTGCGCCGCACACGCTCGGCTTTACCGCCCGGCCACGCTGGCCACTCGAGGATCTTTACAGCCTTCCCTGAAGCGTACGAGCACACAGAAATACTATCATTAAATCAGTCTCTTGACTGAGAAATACCCAGAGGATGATGCAATGGACACGAACGCCGATCCAGCGACGCCGGAACCCGCGCTCGTGCGGTTCCTCGCGCTTGCGGCCGGCATCACGGTCGCGAACCTCTACTACAGCCAGCCGCTGCTCAGTCTCATGGCCACGTCATTCCACCTCTCGCCGGCCGGGATCACGCTGATGCCCATGGTGACCCAGATTGGTTACGCCCTGGGCCTGCTCCTGCTCTTGCCACTTGGCGATAGCCACGAACGCAAGCATCTCATCGTGTCCACGACGCTGGCGCTTTCGGTCGCACTGGTGGCGGTCGCTGCCGCCTCGAGCGTTGCGTTCCTGATGGTGGCAAGTCTCGTGCTTGGCGCCGTCACCATTATCCCTCAACTCCTGGTGCCATTTGCCGCAACCCTTGCCCCGCCGGCACGCCGGGGACGGGTCGTCGGGACTGTAATGAGCGGGTTGCTCATCGGCATCATCCTCTCGCGCAGCATAAGCGGGGCGGCAAGCGCCTATGTGACCTGGCGATCCATCTACCTCGGGGCTGCTGTGGCAAACCTCGCGCTTGGCGTGGCACTCGCGTCGCTGCTGCCGAAACAGATGCCGTCGGAACGCCTCTCCTACCCCGACCTGCTTCGTTCGCTCACAGGACTGGTGTGGGACGAGCCGGTGCTGCGTCGGCACATGGCGGTGGGGGCCTTCGGTTTCGCCGCCTTCAGTATCTTCTGGACGACGCTGATTTTTCATGCGGCAAGACTTGCCCCAGACCACGCGGCAAGACTTGTCGGGGTCTTCGGGCTCTTTGGTGTCGCCGGTGCGCTCGCTGCACCTATCGCAGGACACCTCTCCGACCGGATTGTCGCGACATGGGTCAACGGGTTAAGCCTGCTCATGGTCCTCATGGGCTTCGGGGTGTTATGGCGTGGCGCCCACAGCCTTGCGCTGCTTGCGCTCGGGGTCGTACTGCTCGACGCCGGCGTGCAGGCAAGCCATATCTCCAACCAGACGCGCATCTACAATCTGCATCCAGACAAGCGCAGCCGCCTCAATGCCGCCTATATGACTGCATATTTCATCGGGGGTGCATCGGGTTCCGCAGTGGGCGGGCTCGTCTGGTCACGTCTGCACTGGGCAGGGGTGTGTGCAGGAGGTGCGCTCTTCGCGCTCTGTGCGCTCGTGTCACTTTTCACCGTGGGTCGCGAAACGGGGACCGTGCTCACCTGAATGGGTCACGCGCGGAATCAGTGTCCGATCCGACCCTCGCGGCCTGCATACAGGTTTGATATGTTGCGGCGATGCCGCCACAAAAGCATTACCGCCATGGCCGCAGTCGCGGCCACACCTGCCCGCTCCGGCAGAAGGCGCCAGGCATAGACCGGCGCCGCCACAGCACTGACGATCGCCGAGAGCGAGGAATAGCGGGAGATCACCGCAACCGTGATCCAGGTCAGCGCGAGCAGCAAGCCAAGCCAGGCGTCGAGGGCTGTCAGCGCGCCGAAGGCAGTAGCAACACCTTTGCCACCCTTGAAACCAAAAAAAACCGGGAACAGATGCCCGAGAAACGCGAGCAGCGCGGTCACCGCGAGCCAGGCGGCGGAGAGCCCGGCGACGCGCGCCACCACCACCGGCAGGGCACCCTTGGCGATGTCTCCCGCGAGCGTCCAGCCAGCCGCCTTGCGCCCGCCAAGCCGCAATACATTGGTTGCGCCAGGATTACCGGACCCGGAATGACGCGGATCCGGCAGCCGCATGGCGCGCGACACCACGACGGCGCTCGATACCGAACCGACAAGATAGGCAGCGACCGGCAGCAGCACCTTCATCATGGCCTATTAAAAACGGGCGACAGAGGTACGTCAAGACACAAGACAACCGCGGCGACGTTCCGCTATAGTCCGGGCGATGGACATCATCTACCTGAGAGACCTCAAGGTCGACTGCATCATTGGCATCTGGGAATGGGAGCGACGAGTCACCCAGTGCGTGGTATTTGATCTGTGCCTTGCGGTCGATGTGGCAAAGGCTGCCGCCGATGACCGTATCGAAGACTCGGTCAACTACAAGACCGTCGCAAAGCGCGTCGTCGCGTTCGTCGGCGCCTCCCGTTTCCAGCTCGTCGAGACACTCGCCGAGCGCTGTGCGGCACTGCTGCTCGCCGAATTCCCGGTTCCGTGGCTGTGGATGAGGGTGAACAAGCGGGGTGCGATCCGCGGGGCCGCAGACGTAGGGATCATTCTCGAGCGTGGCACGCGGCCGGCGTCACTGCCTGCCTGGCCTGGGGCTGGCCCCTGAATGGCGCGCGCATTCGTCAGCGTCGGCAGCAACGTTGACCGCGTGCAGCATCTCAAACACGCGATCGAAGAACTATCGCGACTCTACGGACCACTCATTATCTCCCCGGTATATGAAAGCGCTCCGGTAGGCTTCGAGGGCGCACCCTTTTACAACCTGGTGATCGCCTTCGATACCGAAGAAAGGCCGCGGCAACTGGTCGAACAGCTGCATACGCTGGAGCGTGCGCATGGGCGACCACCAAAACACGGGGCGTGGGTCTCCCGCACGCTTGACCTCGACCTCGTGCGCCTCGGCGAGCTCGTGTGTGAACAACCGGTTAAACTGCCCAGGCCTGAATGCCGCCGCTACGCATTCATCCTGAAACCGCTTGCCGACATCGCGCCGCACTGGCGCGATCCGGAAGACAGAACTGCTTACATTGACCTATGGCGAAAATTCGACCAGACATCGCAACCATTGACACGGGTTGAGCTGACGGACACCTGACATCGACACCCTTCCCCCCCTGAACAACCGGATTCGTCGCGCCGGGGCCTCACAAGACGACTGAACGGCCCCCGTCGACCGCCAGGATCTGCCCGGAAACATACGGCGCATCCCGAAGGAAGAACCGTACCGCCCGCGCGAGATCCTCGGGACTGCCTTCACGTTTTTGCGGTACACGCGCAAGGATCTCCTCCTTGACGCCCAGGCTCAGGACGCGCTCGGGCCAGAGGATAGTCCCCGGCGCCACGCCGTTCACCCGCACCTCGGGCGCGAGC
Source organism: Pseudomonadota bacterium (assembly GCA_021777335.1). Lineage (GTDB taxonomy): Bacteria > Pseudomonadota > Gammaproteobacteria > Acidiferrobacterales > Acidiferrobacteraceae > JAJYDT01. Next base: position 6,976 of record JAJYDT010000067.1, read on the forward strand.
TCGCGGGCCATTGACCACGTCATCATGGCCAGCCCGGCCTTGGCGATGCTGTAGACCGGATAGTTCTTGAGTGGACGCTCGGCATGAATGTCCACAAGGTTAATGATGCAACCCTCCCGGGCGCGCAGCTCGGCGGATGCGGCCTGTGCAAGAAAAAATGGTGCCTTGAGATTCGATGCCATGAGGTCCTCCCACTCGTGCTCAGTGACCTGCCCAAGCGGCGTCGGATAGAATGCGGAGGCGTTATTGACGAGCGCATCGAGCCGGCCGAAAACCGCGATCGCGTCACTGATGATCCGCCGGGCGATCGTATCCGCGCCAAGCGCACCCATGACGAGGCCGACGGACTCCGGACGGATCCGCTCGAGATCGTCCTTGAGCGCCAGCGCCTCGCGTTCCGAATGGCGGTAATGGATCACAAGCGACATACCTTCAGCGTGCAGACAGCGCGCGATCGCCGCGCCTACGCGCCGCGCGCCACCGGTAACGAGAGCAACTTTTCCCCGCAGTGACGGCATTTGATCCCCTTGCGCGAAAACTGTCACAATAACCTGTGTCCCGAAAAACGCCAATGACCAGCCCGGAGCGTGAAGGCAGCAACAAGGGAAACCTGCCCGCACCTTCGAAAGAAGAACAGGCGGAGAGTGCAGAGCTCGCGGCGCGGATCACCCGTGAGATCAAGGAGAGCGGGGGTGTCATTGACTTCGCGCGGTTCATGGAACTCTCTTTGTATGCGCCGGGTCTCGGTTATTACGTGAACCCCGCCCGTGCAAAAGGAATCACGCACGATTTTGTGACCGCGCCGGACCTGTCACCGCTCTTCGGAGGGTGTCTCGCGAACTTCTGTCGCCCCGCGCTTGAGGAGCTTGGCGGAGGCGCGATCATCGAGGTCGGCGCTGGCAGTGGCGCACTGGCCATTTCGTTGCTTAGAACGCTGCAACAGGAAGGACCTCTGCCGGAACGTTACCTCATTCGCGAAGTGAGTCCGGCGCTGCGCGCATTACAGGAGCGGCAGCTCGCCCAGGTGGTTCCGGAACTCCTGCCGCGTATTGAGTGGATCGAGGAGCTTCCGCCGGGCATTCGCGGCGTCATACTCGCAAACGAACTGCTCGACGCGCTGCCGTGCGCACGCTTTACCATGCGGGACGGAAACCCGCGTCGACTCGGTATCAGCACGTCCCCCATGGGCTTTACGTGGAGTATCGGCGATGTCCTGCCGCAGGCGCTGACACGCCTGGGCGGCATGAGCAATGAAGACTACACCTCGGAACTCGGACTCGGGGCGGAAGCGTGGATCAGTGAGACGGCCACACGACTTGCAGCGGGGGCGTTACTCGTTATCGACTACGGTTTTCCGCGCCACGAGTACTATCACCCCGACCGCGCAGGCGGCACCCTGATGTGCCATTACCGTCATCGCGCCCATGATGACCCCTTGATCCTCCCCGGTCTTCAGGATATCACCGCACATCTCGATTTCACTGCGCTGGCCGAGGCCGCAGCCAGTGCCGGGCTGAGGGTCCAAGGGTATACGCACCAAGCGGCGTTTCTGCTCGACTGCGGCCTGATGCAACAGCTTGAACGGGAAACCGACGAACATGAACACCGCCGACGCGTGTACGAAACCAAGATTCTGACGCTGCCTTCGGAGATGGGAGAGTTGTTCAAGGCAATGGCGTGTACGCGCGGACTCTCCCGGCCCCTGCCAGGATTCGGACTGCTCGATCTGCGCGGCCGATTGTAGCCACGCTCATCACCGTGCGCCTGATGGCCCTGTTTTAAGCAAGGCAGCGGCGATTACCATCAGCGCCGCAGACAGCCAGAACGCGGCGCGCGCGCTGGCGAAGTGCCAGACCCCTCCGAACAGGAGCCCCCCGGGAATCGCGGCGAGTCCGATGACGAGGTGGTACCAGCCAAAGGCGGCACCACGTTCCTGGTCGCTCGCAAGATCCCGTACGCGGGCACGCTCTGCGCCCTCGCCGAAGCCGGCGCAGAGCCCATAAAAGATCACCGCTATCCATAAGACCGCTGCTTGCGCAATGCCGATGAGCAGGAACCCGATGGCGTGCGCGCTCCAGCTGATCAAGAGCACCCTCCGGTTCCCATGGCGGTCAGCAAGGCGCCCGCCCGCACCTGCAGTCAGCGCCTTCGCGCCATTGAAAACCGCCCATAGCACAAGCGAGGACACAATGCTCACGCCCTCCGTGCGGGCGCGCAACACCACGAACACCTCGGAGGCGCGCGCAATCGCAAACAACGAGAGCACAGCGAGGTAGTAACGGAGCCCCGGCGGGAGATGCGACCATGGGCGCGCTGGCGGTGGCTTTTCCAGGCGCGTGCGCACCGCCGGGGCCTCCTTCACGGCAAAGGCAATCAGCAGCACGGCCACCGCGCCAGGCAGTACCGACGCTGTCAGCACCTCAGAGATGGGCGCCCCCGTACGCGAGATGATGACCGCCGCAGCGAGCGTACCGAGGACCGCGCCGGCATTGTCCATCGCGCGATGGAAACCATACGCGTAGGCGCTGATCTCGGGGGGCGCGGCATCAGCCAGCATGGCGTCACGAGGCGCAGTGCGCAGCCCTTTGCCGACACGGTCGCCCGCGCGCAGC
>JAJYDT010000068.1 GCA_021777335.1 Pseudomonadota bacterium
CGGTCCGACGGGCGTCCATCCGCGAAAATGGAACCCTGTCCCCACCCCCGACAAAAGGGGCAAGGACGGCTGCGGCCTGCGCACCCCCTCCCCGCCCTGAAGGGCGGGGGGTGCCGCGCGCCGGGTCAGATCAGCCCCCGCTCATTCAACGACACGACTTCCCGGTCCCCGACCACAAGATGATCAAGGACGCGGATATCCACGATACTGAGCGCCTGCTTCAGGCGATCCGTCAACAGTTGATCGGCGTCGCTGGGCTCCGGTTGGCCTGACGGATGGTTATGCGCAAAGATCACCGCACCCGCGTTGTGAAAAAGCGCGCGCTTGACCACCTCACGCGGATAGACAGGCGCCGTGTGAAGCGTGCCGGCAAAGAGCTCCTCAAGGGCGATGACACGATGACGCTGATCAAGGAAAAGACAGCAGAAGATCTCGCGGCCGGCATCGCGCAAGCGACTGCGCAGATAGGTCTTGGCATCATGGGAAGAGACGAGGGACCGGCCCCGTTTCAACGGTTCCTCGAGTTGCCGTCGGCCGATCTCGACCACTGCCTGCAACTCAGCAGCCTTTGCCGGCCCAACCCCCAGGATCCGCTTCAGGACATCGGGCTCCGCAGTAAGGAGTGCGCGCAGGCCACCGAACCGCAGCAACAGATCACGTGCCAGATCAAGCGCGCTGCGCCCGGAGCTTCCCGTGCGCAGAAAAATTGCCAGGAGTTCCGCGTCAGACAGCGCGCCTGCGCCCTTCTCCAGAAGTTTCTCGCGCGGACGCTCCTCGATTGGCCAGTCCCGAATCGCCATAACTCCTCCCTGTGTTTGACGACCTCCGGACGCTTGGCACCCGGTGCACGTTTGCGACTAGACTATGGGTGGCTGCACCGCGAACGGATCCGGTAACATTACCACCGGCGGCGGCGGAAAGCCAAGGGAACGCTATGGACACGCTACTTGGAAGACGCATTGTCGTCGGTATCACGGGCAGCATCGCCGCGTACAAAAGTGCAGAACTTGTGCGCACGCTCACTCAAGAGGGCGCAGATGTTCGCGTTGCCATGACCCGCGCCAGCCAGCGCTTCATCGGCGATATCACACTGCAGGCACTGACCGGGCACCCAGTGGCGACCGACGCATCGGCTGAAGGAACCTCTGGTATGGAGCACATCGACCTCGCGCGATGGGCCGACGTGATTGTCATCGCGCCAGCGACTGCCGATTTTCTGGCGCGACTTGCACACGGACGCGCCGATGATCTGCTCGCGGCACTGTGTCTTGCGACCGAGGCACCGCTGGTCGTCGCGCCCGCGATGAATCACGCGATGTGGCAGAATCCGGCCACTCGCTACAATCTCACGCTGCTGCGGGGCCGGGGTATCCGCGTGTCCGGACCGGCCTCAGGCGAACAGGCATGCGGCGAGATCGGGCCAGGACGCATGTGTGCGCCTGAGCAGATCACCGAAGACCTTGCAGGAATCTTTGCCACCCGGCGTCTCGCCGGCCAGCGCGTCGTCATCACCGCGGGCCCGACGTGGGAGCCGATCGACCCCGTGCGCATGCTCACAAACCGAAGCTCAGGCAAGATGGGGTTTGCGCTCGCGCGCGCCGCAAGGGACGCCGGCGCCGAGGTATGGCTGATCTCAGGCCCAACTCATCTGGCGCCGCCGGACCGGGTCCATTTCCACCCGGTCGTCACCACCGAGGAAATGAAAGGCGCCGTTGAAGGCTGCCTGCCTGCGGACATATTTATCGGGGCAGCGGCCGTATCCGATTACCGGCCCGCAGAACCTCAACGCGAAAAGATAAAAAAGCACGATGAACGAATGATGCTCGCACTCATACGCAATCCGGATATCGTAGCGGAGGTTGCGCGGACGAAACCTCGGCCCTTTACGGTGGGTTTTGCAGCAGAGACCTCTGATCTGGTCTCGCAGGCACGGCGCAAGCTTCTTGAGAAGGGACTCGATCTCATCATCGCTAACCAAGTCGGTGTCCCTGGGATCGGATTCGATGCGGATGACAACGAAGCCGTGCTGGTGGAACAGGATCGGGAAAAACCGCTATCGCGTATGTCCAAAGATCAGCTGGCGCGCCGGATCATCGATGAGATTACGGAACGGGCTCCATCCGCGCCAGTTACCCCCGTTTAAGACGAAAAGAATTTGGGTGACCTTCGGCAGCCCCACCGCAACCCGTCTGGCAGCCCCCCAATGGAACCAAACGAGCGCGATCACCAACTTCCGCAACCGAAGATGCACCCATGCTGCCGCAAAATACGGGCGAAGGTGGCATTATCCCAGTGGGTGAAGCTGCCTGACAGCAGGCGAAAGGATTAATCCGGATGGCGATTGGCGTGCTCTTTCGCGGGTGGGAGCCCAGACTGCCCGGACAACAGGTGTTGCAGCAGTGTGCGCAGTCTGGCGGGTGCAACCGGCTTGTGCAGTATCTCGATACCGCTCGCGTCAACGTCCTGAAGACGTTTTATCGCCGTATCCCCGGTAACGATGACGGCCGGGATATCGATACCATAGTGCGCACGGACCCGCGCAACAACGTCTACCCCAGTGACACCATCCGGCAGGCGATAGTCGGCGATAATGACCGTCGGCGGGCCTTCGCGCAGCATCAAAAGCAGTTGCTCCACCCTTGCGGCGGCAACGACACGGCATCCCCATTGTGTCAGAAGCGTACTCATGCCGTTCAGTACGGCAGAGTCATCATCGATTACGCAGATCAGGCTGCCCTGAAACCGCATGTTCAATAGCGTCGGCGCCGAGGGTAGCGCGTGCGGTGTGGACCTTCGCGGTAGCTCCACACTGAACCGCGAACCGCGGCCGGGCCGCGACACAAGGTCCAGATGATGGCCAAGCAAGAGTGTCAGACGCTGGACAATCGCCAGCCCGAGACCGAGCCCTTTGTTCCGATCACGCGCGTCGTTACCTACCTGAAAAAACTCTTCAAATATATCGCGCTGATGCTCCGGCGCGATACCAGCCCCGGTATCCCAGACCTCGACCCGGATCCGTTCGCGGCGCTGTCTCGCACCCAGGACGACGCCTCCGGAATCGGTATAGCGCAGTGCGTTCGAAAGGAGGTTTCTGAGGATACGCTCGAAAAGCAGCGGGTCTGTGGCAACAGTCGCATCCGTAGGATGCACGCGCAGCGACAGATTCTTAGCTTCTGCCTGAGGTCCGAACTCAATCTTCATCCGGTCGAACAGTGGCTGCAACAGACTGTCAAAGACGCGCGGCACGATCACCCCTGCGTCCAGCCGCGAGATATCGAGCAGACTGTTCAGCAGGTCCTCGAGCGCCTGCAGCGAGGACCGGATGTGTTTTATCAGGATGTACTCGGATGTCGCCCGCATGCGCGTCTCAAGCGCGGCCACAAACAGACCAAGGGCATGGAGCGGCTGCCTGAGATCATGGCTGGCGGCAGCCAGGAACCGTGATTTTCCGAGGTTGGCCCGTTCCGCCTCTTCCTTTTTGAGCATCATTTCCTTGAGCAGCGCCATGTGCTCGAAGCGCAACTGCAACGACTCCCGCAATATCCGATGAACAATCGAGGCGAAGTAGCTGAGCGCTCCACCATACACAAGGACAAGCAGAGCGAGCACGGTATGGAAACGATCCCCCTGGCGCACAAGCACCACCACCACGGGAAACAGGCTGGTCAGTATATAAGTGTAAAACGCGGGTCGCAGCGCCGACAGTGCGGCTACAGCCCCGGCGCTAACACTGGCAAGAACCAGCAGCAACAGCAACTGATCATGCACGACTCCAGGCACAAACAGCAGAACACCTCCCACACCCCAAGCCATGCCGGAGACGACGGCTCCCGAGACAGCGGCTCGTGCCCATCGACGGGCCTCCGCAACCGGGACCGAACGCCGCAGATAGGCAACATTCAGCGCGCTACGGGCAGCGGCAACGATGTACATGGCAAGCAGCCAGCCGCCGAGACGGGCGTCAGGCAACACCCCGCGCAGGCCTACCGCGAGCAGTGTCGGTACAATCAGGAAGGCAATGACAAGCGCGAACGTATTGCCCTGGTAGTACGTGCGTACCTGTTCGTCCAAGATCGCGCCCGCAAGCGCGTCCTGCTCCGTGATCTCAGAAACCTTCATGGTCCAGACTCAGCGATAGCTGACGGGCCATAAGCACCGCCTGGGTGCGATTGCTGACGTTGAGAATTCGGAAAATGGCGGCGAGATGAGCCTTGATTGTTGCCTCTGACAAACGGAGTCGCCTGGCAATTTCCTTGTTCGAATGTCCAGCCGCAACGAGCGACAGGATCTGCCGGTGCCGGTCAGTGAGCGCGACGCGGCGCGTCCCGGATACCATAAGGCGGGTGCGCCCTCCTTCGATCACGGACGATGGGATATAAACATCCCCTGCGAGCATCATGCGTAGCGCATTCAAGATCACGAGGGTCGAGCTCGATTTCTGGATGTAGCCCACCGCACCAACCTCAAGGCAGCGGAGAATCATTTCCGGATCGTCAATCCCCGAAAGAATCGCGACCGGCATAGAAGGATAGGAATCGCGCACCTCATGCAGAAAACTGAGTCCGTGCACACCAGGAAGCGAAAGATCAAGCACCACTAGATCGAGGTCGGAATGCGCGGCGATCAACGTAAGCGCTTCGTCACGGTCGCTTGCCATCAAGACTTCGGCGTCGGCCTCGAGCTGTTGCATGGCCTGTGCCATTGCGTCCCGCACCAAGGCATGGTCGTCGATTATAAGGATCTTCATCGAAGTTGACTTTTTTTGTTGGCGCTAGCCCCGGGTGACACTTCATCACCCGGCCTGCTGCGAAAACGCGCACGGCCTGCATAAGATAACAATACCCCGTAGGTCCGCATCGAGACTCGACCGAGCAACCCGGTCCGAGGGGAGTATCACCGGGGCCACGCGCCCCTGCAAGATATGATGGCATATTATACGGGTTGCCGTCCTGCCCGTGTCTGATCGGGACCCAAACCTTGCGCAACACCCTATAGACCAAAACAAAGAGAGATCATGACAAGCAAAACTGTTGAAGTGCGTATCACCGATCCACGCGTGCATGCCTGGGGTATACCCCGCTATATGACCGAGTGGTCAGCCGGGATAGATCTTCATGCCTGCATTGACCGCCCCGTGGAGCTTTTCCCTCAGGCCCCGGCAACACTGATCCCGTCGGGAATCGCAATCCTCATCGGAGATCCATTCATTGCGGGCCTTATCCTGCCGCGCTCCGGTCTCGGCCATAAGACAGGCCTTGTCCTCGGCAATAGTGTCGGACTGCTCGACGCCGATTTCAGTTCCACAGTCATGATCTCGGCATGGAACCGCAATCCAGGAGGAGAATCGCTCACGATCACCCCAGGGGATCGCATCGCCCAGCTCGTATTTGTCCCTGTGATACGGCCCCACCTGAACATTGTCGAGGTATTTTCAACGACGACACAACGCGGCGCAGGGGGATTCGGATCCACCGGAACGTAAAGAACCAGCGGCTTTGCGCTTGGCGCCCGGACCCGCGATAATGGTGTCTATACCAAGCACTCACGATCTTAAACAGGTGTGCATTGAGCGGGATTCCTATATCTGGTTCTGTACCGGCCGCTAACGCCCTGCCCCAGGGCATCTTCAAGGCGTACGACATCCGGGGAGTCGTCGGGGAGACACTGACCCGTGACGTGGCCCGGCAGATTGGCGCTGCTATCGGCAGCGAATTGCGGGCGCGTGGACTTACCCGTATCGCCGTCGCGCGCGACGGCCGCCTTTCCGGAGAGGATCTCGCCGGGGCTCTGATTGATGGCCTGAAAAGCACGGGCGCCGATGTATTCAACATCGGACGGGTACCCACGCCCGTACTGTATTTCGCCGCTGTCCATCTCGAGCTTCATTCCGGGGTCATGGTCACGGGTAGTCACAATCCACCCGAGTACAACGGCTTCAAGATTGTCCTAGGTGGCGAGACGCTATTCGGCGCCCACATTCAAAAACTTTACGAACGCATCATCCAGAACGAACTCGTGCATGGGACAGGTTCGGAGCAGGACGTGGACGTGCGCGAAGACTATCTTGCACGCATCACGGGGGGTGTGCATCTTGCGCGCCCCCTCAGGATTGCGGTTGACTGTGGCAACGGTGTGACTGGCGAACTCGGACCACAACTCTTCCGGCGTCTTGGATGCGAGGTCGAAGCGCTCTTCTGCGACATTGACGGCCGCTTTCCGAACCACCACCCGGACCCCAGTCAGCCAGAAAATCTCGCTGACCTTATGAAGGTTGTCGACGCCGGCCGGGCGTCGGTCGGGCTTGCCTTCGATGGGGACGGAGATCGTCTTGGCGTGGTCGCGCCCGGTGGAAAGATCATTTGGCCGGACCGCCAGCTCATACTGTTTGCGCGCGACGTCCTGAGCCGCCACCCGGGCAGTGAGATCATCTATGACGTCAAGTGCTCGCGTACTCTGGGACAGGCGATACGCGAGGCGGGTGGAAAACCTGTCATGTGGAAGACTGGTCACTCGTTCATCAAGGCCCGCCTGAAGGAGCCCGGCGCGTTACTCGCAGGCGAGATGAGCGGTCACCTGTTCTTCAAGGATCGCTGGTACGGGTTCGACGACGGTCTGTATGCCGGCGCCCGTCTGCTCGAGCTGCTCGCCCGCGAGAAACACTCACCGGCACAGATCTTTGCAACCTTGCCGGACACCATCAACACACCCGAACTGCACATCCCTATTGAGGATGGAGATCCTCATCGGATTGTGTCCCTGCTCGCGCAGATCGCCACGTTCCCAGGCGCGGAAATCACGACAATCGACGGTCTGCGCGCCGACTTTCCGGATGGGTGGGGCCTTGTACGCGCATCGAACACAACACCGGTGCTGGTACTGCGCTTCGAGGCCGACAACAAGGCATCATTACAACGCATCCAGGAGCAGTTTCGCAGACTGATATTAGAGGTTCACCCGCATGCCGTGTTGCCATTTTGATCTCGCGCCGGGACCCTAAGAAGTACCTGAACACCACTCGGAACTGATCCCTCTGCATCCGCGTGCGCATCATCTACTGCCGTGGTGACCCTTGCCGTGACGGCGCCGATATTCGTCCCACAACCGCCGTTGCGCCTGCGGCGAAAGCTGCCGGAACTGTCGGCGCGTGTTCAGGATCTGACGCCTGCGCTCGGGAGGCAACGTGTGCCAACGCTGTATCTGCACACGTGGCCCGGCATGGTCATGCTCCCAGTGTCTGAACTGCGCAGCGTGGATACCCGGCGCAAACATCGCGGCAAGCCCCCCGAGGAACACCAAGTTACGCCGAATCCGCATGACTCGCCTCCTTCATCAACCGCGGATGCCGCGCGAGCCACTCGTAGAATTCCGGATGCCGAACCACCCTTAACGGTCTCTCAACCCCGGCAACTTGGGATCCAGTAGAATGGGTCGCGAAGAGCGGTGCCTGACGCGTCCATAACGGTAGCGCGACGACTACGGCAAGCAGCACGGCAATACCAGCAATCGCAGCCACCGCGAACCGGCGGGCCCTGGCAGGCTGCCCCCTCAGACGTTCAACCCTTGAAGTTGTCGGCATGGCCCGCAGCCGTGCAGCAAGCCGGGAACCAAACTGGCTCACCCGCTGACAGCGTACGCAACCCCGCAGATGGCGCTCCAGCCTGTGGGCGTCGACTTCATTCAGCAAACCACAGCACCAGCGATCGATCATCTCGACCGTCGGATGACGTTTCGTTTGAAATTGAGGATCAGCTTTCTTCATGGAAATCCTCCCAGCCAGGATCATCTTCCCGCAGCAACTCCCGCAGACGCGACAACGCGCGAAAATGATGTGTCTTCACGCTGCCCTCGCTTACGCCCATCACCTCGGCCGCCTCGGCTACGGAGAGACCCTCGCATGCGCGCAACAAAAATGATTCTCTCTGGCGCGTTGGCAGCTGTCCTACCGCCGTGCTGATACGACCGGCGAGTTGTGCGCTGAGTAGCTGTGCTTCCGGGCCCGGCGCCGAATCGGCACAGTCAAACCCAGGCTCATCATCCCCGCTGCCAAACGACAGTAATTCAATAATACTTTCGAGTCGCCTGCGGCGACGCCAGTCAGAGATGCGGTTGCGTAGAATCCGGTAGAACAGCGGCATCCACTCGTCTGCCGGACGACGCGCATATCGCTGTGTCAGCCGAAGCATCGCGTCCTGCACCAGATCGCTGGCAGTCGCCGTATCCCGCACCTGCAGACAGGCAATGCGCACAGCTCTCGCGCGCACTCCGTCGAGAAAGGCGTTGAGTGCTAACTCATCATTCAGCGCCATGTCCGCATGCGCCATTGCGATACCCTTTTTGCCATTACCTTAGACCCTGCATCTTAAAATAACGATGAGATGGCAAAACCGTTGACATGAAACGCCAACATGTTTTCCCTCGGCAATGCCGGCCACCAAGCTGTCAACTCCACCGCTTCGGGCTCGTTTTATTGGCGGGTCCCGAAAACGGTCCGAAATAACGGCTGACAGAACTGAAATTATAGAGGAGAGCATATCCATGGTCATGCAATCGAGAACAGCGGTCACAATCATCTTGGGCATATTGCTGGCAGGCGTGGCGGGCACAGCTACGGCGCGGGAATTCCATCCGCGCGAGGAACGGGCGCACGAGACGCACTGGGAACGGAACCATCCGGCGCGGGATCAGGTTAATGATCGTCTCGCCCGGCAGCATCAACGCATCCGCCGCGAGGTCCGGGAAGGAGAGCTAACCCGGGCGCAAGCCCATCAGATCCACCAAGAAGAGCATCAGGTTCGCGCGGATGAGCGCGGGATGGCCAAGAATCAGCAGGGTCATATTACCCACGCGCAGCAGGCACAGCTCAACCAGCAGGAAAACCAGATCAGCCGCCAGATTGGCGAATGATCGCAGCGCGCTCCGGGGTGGGTCGCGCCCCTCCAGGGCAACGTTGATCGCAATGCCTGATCATTGCGGAGGCGCGCACGAGGTAGCGGATATTTTTCGTCTGCCATGCTTGGCATGATGTGCATGCTTGGTCTGAGCACAGCGGATGCGGGTCCGGTAACACCGGCACTCCTGCGGTACGTGTTCGTCCACGTCGATGACGCTGACGATCAGCGGCTAGATTCCGCTATGGCTCTGTCTGTGTTATTTCGCGCCGCGCCCCGGATTCGTCGAGCACTGATCTATTTTCATGGGGGTAACGTGACCCTGCGCCACGCCCCCGGCCTACTGGCATTTCTGTCAGAACCCTGGGGGATCGGAGATACAATAGTGCCCAGACAGGTGGTTGCCCCGTTGCGCCGAAAAAAGGACTCCCCCCTTGAGTCAGGCGACGTAGGAGGCCTAGCGGGCTCCTGCAATACAGCAGTAGGGAAGCAGCAACACCTCACCAGACCCCAAGGAAGAATCGAATTTGATCCCTGCATCGCGCCTGCGCCAGCTGCAGCGCATTATGATCCCGTTGACGGGATCTCATACTGGATCGGGGTACTGGCAAGATCCGCCTTGCCACGGCACCTCGTTATCCGTTGAATCGCCACTTTCGGCGTCGCTGTCGCCTCAGTCCGCCTGGCTAGCACTGGACT
>JAJYDT010000069.1 GCA_021777335.1 Pseudomonadota bacterium
GCGGCGGGCATTTTCTTGGAACGGACGACAGCTCGCATTTCATGGCCGAAAAACGAATCGCATGGCGGGGCAGGAAGACGCCGAATCCCAAAATTTTTCTGCACAGTTCCTAGCACAGGCAAAAATAGATGAAATTTATTTATATATTTCAATTGCTTGTATAAGTCCAAAAGAACGGGCGAGTCTTAAAAATAGGCAAAGGTCATTTGCCGTCGCCGAAACCGCTTCGTGCGGTCAGGTTGACCTAAATACAATATTTCCTGTAATATTGAGAAATGGAACGGAAAATGGCAATTCGGATTTTCGAGTCCCTCTCCTCGGGGGCCCGCCTCGATATCTACCGGTTGCTTGTTCGACACGTCCCAGAGGGTTTGGTGGCCGGGCAGATCGCCACCGCCGTGGGTTTGGCCTCCAATAGTGCCTCCTTCCATTTGAAGGAGATGACTTATGCGGGACTTCTCTCGGTCACCCCGGAGGGGCGGTTCCAGCGGTACCGGGCCGAGCTTGCACTCATCCCGGATCTCATCACCTATCTCACAGAAGAATGCTGTGCGGGGCGCCCCGAGCAGTGTCTCGGTCTCTCGATCCCGTCGGCCGGTTCAACCGACGTGCCGGCTCCGGCGTCATCCACACGCAGGAAATCCTGACTCTAATGAATGTTCTCTTTCTTTGCACCGGTAACTCCTGCCGCTCGATATTGGCCGAGGCCACCTTCAATCACCTGGCCCCGAAAAGCCTTCAGGCAATGAGTGCCGGCAGCCATCCCACCGGGCAGGTGCACCCGCGAGCGCTCGCGCTACTCGCACGGGAAGGCATCGCGACCGAGGGTTTGACCAGCAAGTCCTGGGATAACCTCCCGCGGACACCCGACGTTGTCATCACGCTCTGCGCCAGCGCCGCCGGGGAGATCTGTCCCGCCTATATGGGCCCGGCCGTACGTGCCCACTGGGGGGTCGACGACCCGGCCCATGCGACCGGAACGGATGCCGAGATTGATCGAGCATTCCTGACGGCCTATCGCATACTGCGCAGGCGGATCAAGGCTTTTTTAGCGCCGCCGTTGCTGATGCTGCAAAACGACAGAATCCGGTTGAAGACGGAACTCGATCGTATCGGTACGCTCTTGCCGTAACCGGTTTTTCCTGACAGCGGGAGGTTGGTGATGAAAATGATTGCGGTGTTTGACCCCGCCCTCTGTTGTAGCACGGGGGTATGTGGAACCGAAGTTGATCAAGCCTTGGTGACCTTCGCCGCCGATGTCGATTGGGCGCAGCAACAGGGTGTCCAGATCACGCGCTTCAACCTGAGCCGGCAACCGCTCGCATTTGCAGAAAGTCCGGTCGTGAAGGCCTATCTTGAGCGTTCCGGTACGGACGCGCTGCCGCTGATTCTTTTGGACGGTGAGATCGCCTTGGCCGGCCGTTATCCGAGCCGCGGCGAACTCGCCCGCTGGCTCGGCCTCACCCTTGAGGTGCCGCTGGTCGAAGGCGCCGCACGAGGCGGCTGTTGTGGTGGTGGGAGCTGCTGAAAGCCCGGGCACCCCACAGGGTTCGGTCCGCACGATAGGAGATCGCTGTGAATTTCTTGGAGGATGCCCCAAGGTTCCTCTTTTTTACAGGCAAAGGAGGGGTGGGCAAGACTTCGTTGTCCTGCGCGGCGGCGGTCCGCCTCGCCGAGGCGGGACAACGCGTTCTGCTAGTGAGCACCGACCCTGCCTCCAATGTCGGGCAGGTGTTCGATGTTGCCATCGGCCATCGCGTCACGGCAATTCCCACGGTTCCGCGGTTGGCAGTGCTTGAAATCGACCCCCAGGCCGCGGCAGGAGCGTATCGTGAGCGAATCACGGGCCCGGTTCGTGGTGTCTTGCCGGACGCCGTCATCAAGGGTATTGAAGAACAGTTGTCGGGTGCCTGCACTACCGAGATCGCGGCCTTTGATGAGTTCACGGCCTTGCTGACGGACCCCGCCCTGATTGACGACTACGACCACGTCATCTTCGACACGGCACCGACCGGCCACACCATCCGTCTGCTGCGGTTGCCGGGGGCGTGGAGCGGGTTTCTGGAGGCCGGGCAGGGGGATGCGTCGTGTCTTGGTCCTTTGGCGGGTCTTGACAAGCAGCGCACGCAATACAAAGCGGCGATCCGTGCCTTGGCCGATGCCGCGCAGACGCGGCTCGTTCTGGTCGCGCGCGCCCAGCAGTCCGCCTTGCAGGAGGCCGCGCGCACGCATGAAGAACTCGCTGCGGTCGGTTTCTCCCAGCAATACCTGGTCGTCAACGGTGTTTTGCCCGCAGCCGAAGCCGAGGGCGACCGATTTGCGCACGCGATTTATGAGCGGGAGCAGGAGGTGTTGCGGGCGATCCCGGAGGGTGTAAAGGCGTTACCCCGCGACATGATACCACTCAGACCCTTCAACCTTATGGGTCTCACGGCCCTTCGGCACCTGCTCGACCCGGATGCCCCACAGAGGTTTGCGCCTGACATCGTTCCCGAAGGGCTAAAGGTATCGGGTCTCGCGGCGTTGATCGACGCGATGGCTGCCGAAGGCCACGGTCTCGTGATGGTGATGGGCAAAGGTGGTGTCGGAAAAACGACGCTCGCTACGGCACTCGCCGTGGCGCTCGCACATCAAGGGTTCCCTGTGCATCTCACCACATCTGATCCCGCGGCCCATGTGACCGAGACCCTCAACGGCTCGCTCGACCACCTGACCGTGAGCCGGATCGATCCGGGTGCGGAGACGGAACGCTACCGGCAACAGGTGCTGGCTGCTAAGGGCCACTCGCTCGATGAGCGTGGTCGGGCGCTCCTGGAAGAAGATCTGCGCTCCCCATGCACAGAGGAAATCGCCGTGTTTCAAGCCTTCTCCCACCTTATCGGTGAGGCCGACCGGAAGTTCGTCGTGATGGACACGGCGCCTACCGGGCACACCTTGCTGTTGCTGGACGCAACCGGCGCTTACCACCGCGAGGTCATGCGGCAGATCCATGCGAATAGACACGGCAGTATGACACCGATGAAGCAGTTGCAAGATACAAAACATACACGCGTTCTGATCGTGACCTTACCTGAAACCACGCCGGTGCTGGAGGCGGTGCTCCTGCAGGACGATCTGCGCCGCGCCGGGATTGAACCGTGGGCGTGGGTCATCAATAACAGTCTCGCAGCCAGTACCACGCGGTCGCCACTGCTCATGCAACGGGCGGGCGAAGAGCGTGCGCAGATCGCAGCAGTACAGAACACACACGCCCACCGCGTCGCACTCGTTCCTGCGCAAGCCGATGAGCCCATTGGCATCGAGCGCCTGCTTGCATTAGTCCAGGCATAGCTCATGGTGGTTTTCACAGATGTCGGAATACAGATGATCTCGGCCCCGCAGTCGGCCTGCGGCCGATCCCAGGGGTGCGGGTTGTGCCGAGGGGTGCGCGTTGCCTCCGTCGGGGCGGGATATAAGCCCGATCTCTCTTTCCCGCGAGGGTGCTGATGTGCTTACCGCTGTCCTGATCTTTCTGATCACGCTGGTGCTGGTCATCTGGCAGCCACGCGGTCTTGGCATCGGCTGGAGTGCGACATTGGGTGCCGTACTGGCCCTACTGACCGGGGTGGTCCATGTCAACGATATTCCGACGGTCTGGCACATCATCTGGAACGCGACAGCCACCTTTGTTGCCACCATCATCATTAGTCTGTTGTTGGATGAGGCCGGATTCTTCGAATGGGCGGCGCTGCACGTTGCCCGCTGGGGCCGGGGAAGCGGGCGCACCCTTTTTGTGTTCATCGTGCTTCTTGGCGCCTCGGTTGCGTCCTTATTTGCCAATGATGGCGCGGCGCTGATCCTGACACCCATCGTGATGGCGATGCTGTTGGCGCTTGGATTTAGTCCGGCTGCGACGCTGGCCTTTGTCATGGCTGCGGGTTTTATCGCGGACACGGCCAGTCTGCCGCTGATGGTATCGAACCTCGTCAATATCGTCTCAGCCAATTTTTTCCACATCGGCTTCACGCCCTACGCTGCCATCATGGTGCCGGTCGACATGGCCGCGATTGCTGCGGCATTGGTCGTTCTGTTGCTCTATTTCCATTCCAGCATTCCGGCAACCTACGACATGACGCGGATCAGGCCACCACGGGAGGCGGTGCGCGACCCCGTGACGTTCGCCGTGGGCTGGGGGGTCTTGGCACTCCTGTTGATCGGTTACTTCGGTCTGGAACCGCTGGGCGTA
This sequence comes from Pseudomonadota bacterium, assembly GCA_021777335.1. GTDB lineage: Bacteria > Pseudomonadota > Gammaproteobacteria > Acidiferrobacterales > Acidiferrobacteraceae > JAJYDT01. The sequence continues at coordinate 4,226 of JAJYDT010000069.1, forward strand.
CCGGTCAGCGCGGTCGCAGCCGCGGGCGCCCTGCTCCTGCTGGCGGTTGCCGCACGCGGCCGGGTCATCAATACCCGCAAGGTGTTGCGTGAGGCGCCGTGGCAGATCGTGATTTTCTCACTCGGGATGTATCTCGTGGTCTATGGTCTGCGCAATGCCGGGATCACGGGGTACCTGACGCGCCTGCTCAATGTCTTCGCTGCCCATGGGGTCTGGAGTGCCACGCTGGGTACGGGCATGCTGGCGGCATTGCTGTCTTCGATCATGAACAACTTGCCCTCGGTACTGGTCGGTGCCCTCTCGATTCATGCGAGCAGTGCCACGGCTACGGTGAGGGAGGCGATGATCTACGCCAACGTCATTGGTTGTGATCTCGGCCCGAAGATTACCCCGATCGGCTCTTTGGCGACGCTCCTCTGGTTGCATGTCCTGACACGTAAAGGCACGACCATTACCTGGGGCTACTACTTCCAGGTGGGCATCGTACTGACTGTGCCGGTCCTGCTCGTTACCCTGGCCGCCCTCGCGATGCGGCTGAGTCTCCATTAATGTCATGCGTCTCCATTCCGCATCCGAGCAGCGCACCGCACGTCCGGCCGGGATACCGATGATCTGACGGTACGGATATCACGGGGCCTGGAGCGCAAGGTTTGTGGCGAATGATCTGAGTCAGGCCGCAGCGCTATTTGGTGTGGCTGTGGTGTCCCACGGGTTAGCGAACGCCAGAGGCCCGGAAACACGATCGTAAATCGCCACGAGCGCTTAAGCGTGGGCGCAGTGAAGGAGCGGAATATGGTGACAAAATCCTACAACGTCTTATTTATATGTACGGGAAACTCGGCGCGCAGCATCATCGCCGAGGTTGTTCTTAATCGGCTCGGCAAAGGCCATTTCACGGCCTTTAGTGCGGGCAGTCATCCACGCGGCGAGATCCATCCTCTGACCCGGGCTGTCCTCACCCGCCAGGGCTACGATGTCAGCGGCCTTCGCAGCAAGAGTTGGACGGAGTTCACAAAACCAGAGGCGCCGCGAATGGATTTTATCTTCACCGTCTGTAATCACGTTGCCGGCGAGATGTGTCCGGCATGGCCCGGTCAACCTATCACAGCGCATTGGGGCTTTCCCGATCCGGTCGCCGTCATCGGCACACCGGAGCAGCGACTCAAAGCTTTCGCGGACGTGGAGTTTCAGATCACCAACCGCATACGGCTCTTCATCAACCTGCCGATGGACAAGATCACCCGCATGTCGCTACACGCGTCTTTGACAGAACTCGGGCGACCACGCACCTGACGCGTCGCGCTCATGGTTCCCTGGTACCCCTAGGAAAACAAGGGATGCCTGACTCCTTGGTGTTCCAAATAGCCATGGTCACTCTTGCCTGCGTGGCTGTCGATCGCCATTGTCTGATCAGAACAATAGTGTGGATACCGTACGGGCACGTCGGGGTTCACGGTGTCATGCCTCCGCGCACGAACCTGCGAGTTAAGCCACACTGTTGAGCTCAGCCGCTGATTGCATGATATCGGAAGGGCTGACGTTGGTCGCTGTTGGGAAGTTGATAATCGATCAACCTCCGTGGGCTCACTTGGCTGTACCTGTCCTGCACCGCGCGTAGATAGTGTGGCCGATGGTCGCGCAGTGCTTTGGCACTCGCAGACAGTCATAGCGGATGTGCACATGGATTATCCGCTGGTGATTGAGTGTTCATGACATTGGCCATTTCTGCAGCCAAGTGGTTTCGCACCAGACATCAGCGCTGCTCGGCGTCAGACGTCCCACTTGCTGGGTACCGCCGCTTCTGAATCTCTTTTTGAGATGGAGAAGGCCACTGGTATTGAGCCCGTGGCTATCCGCGACCGCTCTTCACCGATCTTCACCGATCTTCCCAGGGCCACTATGGTCGCAGATCTCGACGCCTTGCTGTCTGGCAATATCCCGCCTGATCAAGCCGCCATGGCATTGCCTGATCGTTATCGAAAAAACGATACAAAGAATATCCCTTAAAACTCGATACTTTATTAACCACCTGCTTCTTAACGACTGAAAGAATTTATTCACGTAACCGTCATCATACTGCTGTAATTTGCGCCGCGTTATACAGGGAAGTGGAGGGGAAGTCTTAACGCTACGCACGGGATAAGGACAAGCGAAGTCGCGCGGCCGTGTATTTGTCGAGAGAGATACGCCATGTGGTTTGTCCCGTTTTTTGCGCGCAGCGCCATCTCCCGTTTGAAGATGTCCGGTATTTTGTCTTTGGGCAAGCCCGTCAAGCCCGTGGAGACGCAAGAGCCGACAGTACTGTTATGCGCTGAAGACGAGATGGCGTCGGCGTGTATGGCCATACTTGACAGTATGGGATGTCCTTATCGCCGGGTTTCCGACATCCGTCACATTAAACGGGTTGCGAGTCTCACTGCGGCACGAGTCTTATTGACTCAGTGGAAGCAGGATATCACCGAGAGTACAGATCTTGATCCGTTGGTGGACTACCTGCCGGTAATAGTTCTTGGGTTACCCGAACACAAGGTCGCGGCGTTGGCGTGGGGCGCTACGATATGTTTGCCGCTACCCCTCGATTCCCAAGATCTCTCCCGTGGTATCTCCTGGGTCTTGGGTACTTTCGAAGCCCCAAGCCCGCTGCTGGTGGGGGACCGCAATATTTTCCAGCTTGACCCGGTTGCTTCGCGAGTCTGGGTTCAGGATCACGAGATCCCCATGACGCGCCGGCACTTCCAGCTGCTCTATGAACTCACTAGACGTCCCAATGAAGTTGTGACGCTTGCGCGTCTGCGCATGAGCCCATTTGGGCGCGGCGTCGTAACCCCACAAGCCATTAATGTTCATGTGTGCCGGGTACGTAAAACACTCCGTCATGCAGGCCTCCCCGATTGTATCGAGACCGTGTATGGCATCGGCTATCGCTTTCATGCGCCCTGGGGTCAAAAGGCCCCGGGTGCCGTCATCGCGGATTCCGTGTGTTGCGCAAAGAACGATGTACAGAAACTGCAATGAGCGGGCGTTTTCTGCAAAAGGGGAGCGGATACCTGAGCCACCACGGTGTTTGCGCTTCTGTGCCCATAGATTCCGTGGGCGGTCAGGCTTGTTGTCTACGCCTGAGGTCCAGGTCTCGGTGACACAACACCGATACAAGTAACGCTGTTCCTGCAATTTTTTACATCGTAGGGAGGGGGTATATGCACCACAAATCAGCAGGTTGTCGAGATCTACATCGTCACAGAAACAAGCCGTGTGGTTTAAAACCTTTATCTGCCGCAGTGTTGCTAGCGCTAACGTGCGCGCCTGCCGCAGCTCTTGCGCAAGGAACGCCATCATCGAACGGGAGCTTGTCTGCCAACGCCAACATTAATATTGGCACGGTTTCCTCGACCTCGGAACCGCTTAATACTCTGAGTAAGCTGCCCTCAAAGAAGGAGGTTTTTAAATCGACCCAGTCTGTGAAGGTCATCGGCAAAAAACAGATGGCGGTTGCGGGTCCGGCCGGCGGTGCGGCCCAGGCCTTAAGCGTGGCCCCAGGCGTCAATGCCATGACCGAAGGCGTGAATGGCGCACCACGAGCGGCAATCAGTATCAATGGCATGAAGACGGGCTGGGGAAATATTGCCGGTAACGCCAACGATGGAACGGTGATGGTCACCTTTGACGGGGTCCCGATGGTAGATCCCGCTTATGAAGTCTGGCAGGCGTCCGAAGTCCCACAACTATCCATGATTCAAGGGATATCGGTGACCTATGGGCCCGGCTACGCCGTGAACCGCTGGTACGATAACATCGGCGGTGCCATCAATTTCATACCGTTGCAGCCGACCGCAAAGGCGGGCGGAAGTATCGGTACGTTTTTTGGGAGTTTTGGAACTTATGGAACGAATTTCAGTGCCCGTACCGGCGACATGGGTGGTGGATGGTCCGGTATTTTGGCGGGCGGCGTTACCAAGAGTGATAGTAATTATTTACAAGGCTACGGCTTCAATAATCCATCAAAAAATCACGCGTACTACGCCAAGTTAATCAAAAAATTTCATGGTGGCCACATCAGTTTCGGCGCATACACTGCGCGTTCTGAGGCGTATAGACCGTTGCCGATCCCCGTGGCGCCCAACGCCAGTGTGACGGTGAATGGGGCGAACCCCAATACCGGAGCTCCCAACCCAGGTCCTCTGTACAGTCAGCAGACGACCGGATTTTATACCACACTGCCTTCTTCGTTGTATTGGAAGCAATCCATTGTTTCTACCAATCTCCTGTATTCAGGATTCGTCAATCGTATTTCGCGACACGTGACGTTGCACAACTTGATCTGGTATCGCTACGGGCACCGCGAACACCTCCATTATGACAACTATGGCTACAACGCAAACGTCTTAGACCAGTACTATTACACCACCAGTTCAACCTACGGCGACAAGATATACTTTAATATCCGCAGGCCGTTCAATGATGTGTCTGTCGGTGGGTATTATCTCAATAGCACGTACGATTCTTTGCTGGAATTCTATAATCCAGGCTTGCCTGCGCAATATGCCTACGGCCCGAATGCGGGCACCAACGCGACGGTCAATGGTGCACCTGCCAATTATAGCCTGGCACTGCCCAGTCACTATCATAGCTCGTATCTCTATATGACTGATTTGGCGGCTTTCATTCAGGATGATATTCAGCCCATCCAGTCGCTACGGATCACCCCGGGCATCAGGTTTGTGACCTTCCAGACTAACTTCGTCAATAACGCCTCAACGCAATTCCCGATTAACGTTGCCGACCAAATTGGTACGAATGGTGACGGAACCGGGGGGAGTAATCAGCCGAATTCGTCAACAACGTTTAGTGAGCTGGAACCGTCCTTAGGGGTAAATTGGCAGGCGACCAAAGACGTTGCCCTGTACGCCAATTACTCGACGGCTTACAAGGCGCCGGCCGGGGCCACGGGGACTTACGCGCATCTGCTTGCTTCATCGCTTGAGCCGCAAAAGTCCGTGCAGTATCAGGTCGGCATGAAGGCGTTTGTCCGCCGTGATCGCTTTTTGAACGATGCCGCTTTTGGGGTCAATTACTACCAGCTGAGTGACACGAATGAGATTATTCCCATTCCGGTAGTAAGCCACCTGTATAGTCTCTTTGCCTCAGGATCTTCGAAATTCAACGGCGTAAACATGTATTTTGAAGACAATCCGATTTATACCGTCCATCAGGCCTGTCCCAACGTTTTCAGAAGAGAATCAACTGTTTGTCGTCTTGCTCCGATTCTAGGGCCACTGGAATGCGCGAAAGCGCTATATCCAGCGGGGTTTTCTCGAACAGGTTGAGGCTGAGAA